>CAMIVF010000017.1 GCA_946401715.1 uncultured Clostridia bacterium
CATAGTCCGGAAATACCCGCAGCACCTCCGCGTAAAACCGTTTTGAATGATTCATCTCTTTCCTATGGCACAGCTCATGGACGATCACACTGTCAATCACTTCCGGCGGCGTCAGCATCAAAAGGCAGTTGAAATTCAGGTTTCCCTTTGCGCTGCAGCTGCCCCACCTGCTCTTCTGATTGCGGATGGTGATACGCCCGTAGGTCACGCCGACCAGCGGCGCATAGAAAGCCACTCTGCCCGGAATATAGGCTGCAGCCTGCCGGGCCAGGTCATGGATTTCTTCTTTTGTGAGCAGATGCGCCGGCGCCGGACTTTGCTCCATTTTCTTTTTTGCCTTTTCAATCCAGCCCCTGTGCGCCTGAACAAAGGCATCAATCTGCCTTTGAGAAGCCCCGTACGGGGCACGCACGATCAGTCCCTCCGGCTTCATCTCCATGGAGAGCGTCCTTCGCTTTGAGCGGATCACTCTGTATGTCATGCCGGTTATGCTTCGATCCATGTGACAGCATTTCCTCTGCGCTCAAGCGGTTTCCGGTCCGGCAGGGAATCCTTCGTCCTGGCGTAGCCGACGGAAAGGGCACCGTAGATGCGTTCATTCTCCAGAAGGCCGAGCTCTCTCTCGATGGAAAGAAGCGCCTCGTTCTCATTGAGCCACTTCAGCTGATTGATCCAGCAGCTTCCCAGATCCAGCGCATTGGCCATGAGCATCATGTTTTCCAGGGCGCAGGCGCAGTCAGCGATGTTATTCCCGTAGTCTTTCCGGTTGGCCACCGCGATCAGGACCGGCGCATGATAATGGAACTCATACCGGTTCGCCTTCGAAAGACGAATAGAGTTGACCAGGGAGGCATACATCCCCTCGGTAATCTCCATTCCGGCAAATTCCTGTCTGACTGTTTCCGCGAGATGATCCAGGATCTCTCTGTTCTGAATGACGAGAAAATGGGAGGTCTGACAGTTCCCGCCGCTTGGCGCGTATCTGCCTGCCTCCACGATCTTCTCAATCCACTCCTTCGGAACCGGTTTGTCCTGAAATCTCCGCGTGCTTCTTCTCGATTTGATAAACTCCAGCATATCTGTCATCGGCAAACCCCTCCTCTGAAAATACCAGTTTTTATCTGACTGGCACCGGTCGGATGCGAATACCGTAACCTCATGCCTTTGCCATTCGCTGACGGTATTCAGCTCCTCTTTTTCCGCACTGCTGCCCCCTGCCTGAAAAGCAGGGGGCAGTGCCGCTCAGTCTGGCGTCTGTGTTCAGTCGTCTGTCTCAGCTCCGTTTGCGATCTCCTCGCACCAGGCAGCCATGATACCGGTCACTGACTGATCCTCATCAGCGTCCTTGGGATTTGCCTGATAATAGATCTCGTACTCTTCGTCTTCGTCCTGTCTCACCTCACGGACGAGATTCCCGTCTTCCGAACCCTTGAAGAAATCGAATCTCACTTCTTCTCCGTCTTCGTCAAAAGCCAGAACATAATACTCACCGTCCGGCGCCTGAACATCATCCAGCATCTCATAGGTGTAATCCTCTGCGAGATCCTCGATATAGTCATCGTCATCATCCAGTGCTGCCGGATCCAGCGGATCAGGACCATAGTCCAGAGACCTGAGTTCAAACTTTGTTCCAGGCTTGTACGCAGCCTGTGCCAGGTGCATGTCCAGATTTGTGTTGGTATAGAACTCCTCGTCCAGCTCCGGGTTATTGGCAAGGATCTCCTGCCTCACCTCCTGGAATGCCCATTCGTTGATCATCGTATACTGATCTATGCCTTCGTCCATCTCTTCCCCGGAAGCTCTGAACATACGCACGTCTGTCGGATGATTGAACACATAATAAACGTCCTCATCCTCCGCGAACACTTCCATGCCGTCCATTCCGCCGCAGCGCAGCTCCTTCAGCCTGTCTTCCGGAATCGTGCTGATGCTGAAGATCCAGCCGGCTCCTGTCCCCTCCTCTCCCTCTGCCGCAGCAGCGTCAAGGGAAGCGGTTTCATACACGCTGACCAGCTCATCTGCCTCCAGTCCGTCCGTTTTGACAGTCACCAGGTCCCGGATCTGTTCCGGAATCTCAAATGCAATTCCCTTTGCCTCAACCTTGTCAGTGCCGCTGGCATATACGCCGGCTGCTCCAAGTATCGTGACCGCTGCTGCAAGCATCGTGCATACCATTGTCTTTTTCATCATCATCTGTTTCCTCCTTGCTATTTTCTCAATGCCGGAACGGTTCTGTTTCCGGCTGTCATTTTCCTTTGACAACAGTACATACGAACTCTTTGTATGAAAGGACAGTCGTTTAAGCGGTTGTTTTCCTCTTCACAGGTTTTTCACATAACGACACACCGGATAGCCGGAGCAGCCATAGAACTGTTCTCCGGCATGAGCCCCCTTCCTGGCGGTCCGAAGCACCATTTTTCTGCCGCACACGGGACACTTGACCGCCTTTGCCACTGATTCTTCTGTCAGACGGTACTTCTTTACAAAACGCTCCGGATCAGCTCCGGCTTTCATATACTGAAGCAGGATCAGCGCCGCAGCCCTGGCATCGCTGTCAGCCTTGTGATGATCCAGGCTGATCCCGTAATAGTCACACAAACAGTCCAGATTATGTCTGATGCCCGGCAGCAGTCTTCTCCCCATCTGAACCGTACAGCAGTATGGCACTTCTGCCTTCCAGTCAATCCCGTAATCGCCAAGGCACTTCTTCAGCACGCCCATATCAAAGACCGCGTTGTGCGCGACCAGGATTCCGGAAGACAGATAAGGCTCAATCGATTCCCACAGCTGAGGAAAAGCCGGCGCATCCTTTACCGTATTTTCATCGATCCCGGTCAGCTGCGTATTGAACCAGTCGAAAGACTGCCGGGGATTGACGTAGGAGAAATAGCTGTCCGTTATCCTGCCATCTTCTACTGTACTGATTCCGATTGCGCTGATTCTGCTGTTGTACCGGTTCGGTGTTTCCACATCAAATACAATATACCGCGGCATGGCCTTATTCCTTCTTCGGACGATTTCTCTTTTTTGCCCGTCTGCCGCACCCGCCTGCAAAGACAGGGAAACACGGCATCATTCTGCCTTCATGTTCTACAGATCAAATGCTACCATAACAGGCTGAAAAAATCGATATGTAAATCATGACCTGCAGACTCCATCATTCGTTTGCTTTCAGGCTGCTCACCATGTCAATCCGGCTGATCTTCCTGCTCATCAGATCATTGACCAGGACTGATACCGCAAAAATACCAATCCCCGCGATCACATATGTCACCGGCCTGATATATGCCTGAAAATCATAGTTGTCTCCCAATGCTGCCTCGAAGATATAGGAGGTAATCCACCAGCCTGCCGGCAATCCCAGAAGAATCGAAAGATAAGTCAGGATTCTGCCCTGCTGGTTGAAAATCTTCCGAAGCGCCCGGGTCCGGTATCCCAGCACCTTCAGCGTCGCGAACTGGTACTGCTTCTCGGAGAAGCTCAGGATCCCCAGGTTATACAGAATCACGACCGCCAGCAGCGCCGCAAAGCCAATGAACAGATAAATAATCGAGGTCATGCGGCTGAGCATGGACTCTACTCCTTTCTGCAGTCCATCCTTTGTCTGGATCACTTCCACGCCTTCCGGCACCCGGGTCCGGTCCAGCTGCTCCATGCTGTAGATGGTGTCCGGACGGTATTCTCTGCCGATCCGCTCCAGGTATCCGGCCGTGCAGGCAAATCTCTGGTTCTGCGGATCCCTGTAGGTTCCGATGATTTTCGAAGTATGCCAGTCTTCCTCTCCATATACGTTCCAGGTAAATTCATCTCCCACATCAAGGTGCAGTGTATCGGAGAGTTTTTCCGTGATATAGACGCCTTCGTCCGACAGTTCGATCCTTGACTTGTCATGTCCCGTGAACCAGATGCTCTGCGGCGCATCGCTCACAAACATCATCTGGGTCGTTGTTCTTTCCGGCGATTCGTTGTCATCCTGTGCACTGCCCCTCTCCGGTTCAGGATCCTTCACTTCAATCGCAAGTGTCTGTGATGTTTCATTTCCGTAGGTTTCCTTCAGCCGCTCCAGCTGACTGTCTGCGCACGAGGGCGAGATTACTGCATAAGATTCATAGCGGTTCAGATGTGTAAACTGCCAGCTGAGATAATTCCGGATCGTATCGAACATGCCCAGCGCAGTGACGACCAGCATCGTGCAGCCCATGATTCCCGCCACACCTGCGATGCAGCGGCCTTTGTTGCGCGCAATATCCCGCAGATTCCATTTCGTGACAGTGGACAGCTTCCGGAAGATGCCCTTTGTTGTCAGAGAAAACCTGGTATTTTTCACGACCGGAATCTCTGTCCGCAGCGCCTGGCTGGCCGGTTCATTCAGAATCTTCCGGCAGGAGAGCCATGTGACAAGCACAATGATCAGTACACATACCGCAGCGACCACGTACACGATGGGCAGAAGCACGATATGCGCTTCGGGCATTTCAAAGTACTCCATCTCCATGTTCAGGAAGAAAGAGCCGATCAGCCATGCGCCCAGCGCGATTCCAAGTATGGCAGCCACAATGCTCAGCAGGAGATTGTAGCTGACATAATGCCGTACGATACGGCCCCGGCGGTATCCGAGGGCCTTGAGGGTTCCGATCTGCGTCCGCTCTTTTCTGACAAAGCGCCGCATCGTCGTGATCACTGACAGGATCGCGATGAACAGGAACAGTGCAGTGAAAACGAAGGAATAGGTTTCTCCCTCCTCCACTTCTGACTGATAGCCGACATAGGATGGCAGTTCTTCTCTGCCGGTTACGGCAAGAATTCCCGGCACCATCTCCTGCAGGCCGGCTTTTGTCGCATCATATCTGTCCGCTTCCTTCAGATCCACCAGAATTGACGGGAACGGAACAAGGCTCCGGATCATTTCCGGCAGGGCGGCCTTTGACAGATACGCATAGCCGAAGGTGTTGTGATCCGGGAAGATCTCTGTGGAATCCTTGATGCTGTAAGCATGATCCGGTGTCTCCACGAGGCCGGCAATCTTTGCCGTGACCGTAATCATTTCATACCGGACCGTGATGGAATCACCGATTTTCAGGCCCCTGGCCTTCGCGAACTCCTGATCCAGCCACATGCCATCCTTACTCTCCGGGTCAAATTCAGCCCCTTCGAACACATACATGCGGCAGACGTCATTCGCCTCGATCACATTCAGCTCCAGCGTCACATCCTCCATGCCGTCCGGAGCAGCCTGCACCGACAGGACACGATTCGCTGCAAGTACATTTTCATCGGAAAGGACTGTCTTCAGGTCTTTTTCAGAAAAGCCTTCCCCTGTGAGCCACATGTCGGCCAGATTGCAGCTTTCATAGATCTCTTCTGCGCTGATCCGCATGCCGTCCATGTATGCGTGGACACCGGCAAAAACCATCACAGAAAGCAGTACCATCATAAATATCACAAAGAACTGCGACAGATTCCGCCGCAGATCCCGGACCAGTTTTTTTCTCAGCATGATTCTTCCTCCTTTATGAGCGCATGTTGCCGTCCGCATCGTGCCTTACCACTCGACGTCATCAATGCGCATCGGCTTTTCCACGTTCGTCACGCTTTTGATCCTGCCGTTCTTCAGCCGTACAACCACGTCCGCGATTTCCGCGAACAGCGTGTTGTGGGTGACAATGATGACGGTCTTTCCGCGCTGCGTCTGTTCCTTGAGCAGCTTCAGGATCGTGACGCCCGTCGCGGAGTCCAGCGCTCCGGTCGGCTCATCACACAGAAGAAGCGCCGGGTTCTTCGCGATTGCCCTGGCGATAGAAACCCGCTGCTGCTCTCCGCCTGACAGCTGGTTGGGAAACTTGTCCAGATGCTCTCCCAGGCCGACCGCCTCCAGAGCGCTCCTCCCGTCCACTGCATTCTTCGACAGATCCGCGACCAGATTCACATTTTCCAGAACCGTCAGCGTCGGCAGTATGTTGTAGAACTGGAAGATAAAGCCGATATTGCCGGCGCGGTAATCCGCGAGTTCATTCTCCGAATAGGTGGAAATGTCCGTTCCGTTCACCCGGATCGTTCCTTCGGACGGAACGTCCATGCCGCCAACCAGGTTCAAAAGCGTCGACTTGCCGGCGCCGGAAGGACCCAGGATGACAACCAGCTTTCCTTCTTCGATATCCAGGTCTACCTTGTCCAGTGCTTTGAACGCGTGTCCTCCGGTCGAATAAATCTTGCTGACAGAACGAAGTGAAAGTGCTGTATTCATTGATGTAATTCCTCCTGTTATATTCGTCTATGTTTAGTCAGGATTATCTAACTCGCAGATATGATTATATATTCATATGAGTGTTTGTTCAAGTGTTATTTTCAGAAGTTTTTTTTGCACAGAAAAAGCCCGGCATAACCGGGCTGCTGTCTGTGCGCGATGAAATACAGATGATGTTGGGGTCAAAAGTACCTTTTGCCCCCAACTATGATGTACGGATCGCTCCGTTGCTTCGCAACTCCCGCGCTCCTCGGCGGCTGTCCTTGTGCAGCGCCATCCGCACATCATGCATTTTCTGAATAAACCGGTCGATTGCCTCCGGATTCGATCCATAATAGAAATGGGGAAATCCCCAGATACCGTTATTTTCTGTCACCATGCAGTGCCACTTTCGGTCTTTGAACGGTTTCCCGGCAACATATGAATCCCCGCAGGCGGTACTGTCATAATAGTGAAACTCATGGCCTCTCATTCCCACAAAGCTTTGACAGTATTCGTCCTGCATCGCCGAAGATAAAAGCTCCAGATAGCCGAATCTCACCAGGTGCCCCGTATACCGGCAGGCCCCCTGTACTGCCCCGGCCATCCGGTACGTTCTCCCGGATTCATCTGTAATGCTGTCATGAAGATACATAAATCCCCCGCACTCAGCAAGGCTGGGGATCCCTCTCTCGATTGCTTTTCTCACAGAATCCAGCATGCTTTTGTTTTCACTCAGCTCTTTCAGGTGAAGTTCCGGGTATCCTCCCCCAAGCAAAAGCCCTGACACATACTCCGGGATGCTTTGATCCCTGAGAGGAGAAAAGAACTGCACCTTAACTCCTTTTCGTACAAACAGATCCAGGTTTTCCCTGTAATAAAAGCAAAACGCACTGTCACATGCAACGCCCAGAATGAGCGGATCTTCCTCACCGGCATGAACTGTGGTATCAGCTGCAGTACATTCGATTTCAGGCGCCCCGGCCAGATCCATCACCTTCAGGACTGTGTCCACATCAACCGACTGCTCCAGGACTTTGGCCGTTTCTTCCATCTGTGCCGACAGATCATCGATCTCTCCGGGAAGAACCAGGCCAAGATGCCTGCTGCCGAGGTTCAGGCCGGATATCTCAGGCATATATCCCAAAACAGCCGTCCGGAAGCCTGCCTGCTTCAGTTCCTTCTCCAGCACGCTTTTCAGGGAAGCGTAAAAGGAAGCGCTGATCTGATTGAGAATCAGTCCTTTGATGCATTCTTTCTGATCTTCTGCCAGTATGCCTTTGATCTCTGACAGAAGCGTTCGTCCCTTCCTTGCCGCACCCACGATCAGGATCACCGGGGTTTCACTTTCCAGCGCCACCTCATAGCCAGAACCCCTGAAACTCCCAATGTCCGCTCCGTCATAGATTCCCATCACGCCTTCCAGGACAGCACAGTCTCCTTCTCCGGATGCGATGATCCGGCAGATCTCATGCCTGTCAGAAAAAAAAGAATCCAGATTCCGGCTGTCTTTTCCTGTCACTGTCCTGTGATACATCGGGTCTATGTAATCCGGTCCGCATTTGAACGCGTCCGGCGCAAGTCCTCTGTTTTTCAATGCTTTCAGGAGCGCGCAGGTGATCAGGGTTTTACCGGTGCCCGAAGCCGAAGCTGCAAGCATGACCCTTGGTTTTTTTACTGTTTTCCTTCTCTTTTCATGTTCCGGATACTGCATATCTGCTCTTACCTCTGCCCTCCCGGTCATTCACTCAATTCCGCCATCACAGTGTAAAGGAAACCACAAAGACAGGGTTGTTCGCCTGCAGCAGATGGTGTGCTCCCAGCCGGCGTACCTCATTTACTGACAGCTGCACGGCCTCTGCTTTTTCCGGGGTGTACCGGCGCACAGCTTCCTGTATCTGTACGACGGTTTCGATACTGACCGCGTTGATGACAAACCGGATTCCGCTCCTCTTTGCATGAACCGCCTCTATAATTCCGGCAAGCTGTCCCCCGCTCCCGCCGACGAAGACACAGTCCGGGGCAGGCAGACCTTCCAATGCGCCCGGGGCTTCCCCCTCGATGACTGTCACATTTCCCAGGCCTGAGCGGCTTGCATTTTCCCTGGTCAGTGCCGCCGCTTCCGGTCTTTTTTCGATCGCAAACACGTTCAGGGACGGATGGAGCGATGCTGCGTCAACCGCCACGGAGCCGGTCCCTGATCCAATGTCGTACAGCGTATCCGATTCCCTTAAGGAAAGCCGGATGATGCTTTCATGGCGGACGCATTCTTTCGTCATTGGAACACGGCCCCTCACAAAATCCCCGTCTTTCCTCAGCGGAATCAGCAGCCGCTTTTCAGGAGACAGATTCCGGATCATCGCTGTGACGGGACCGTCACAAGTATATCCTGATGCCTCTTCCGGTGTGAGTTCCTCTACTTTTTCATGACTGTACGACAGACTGGAGCCTGCATAAATCCTGCATCTGATCCCTGCTTCCAGGATCCGGGAAGCTGCTCCTTGCAGGTCTTCAGCACCCGACAGCAGGATGAAAACCTTCCCGTTATGCCGAATCTTCCAGATCAGCTCTGCCATATGCCTGTCTGAATTTCTTCCGTGCAGGCTGAACAGAGCAGCATCTTCATAACTTTCCTGCAGTTTTGCGGCAAGAAAAGAGACGGACGAGATGCCGGGGAGTATCCGAAGATCGATGTCCCGGTTCCATGCTTTCAGCTGGCCGGCAGCACTTTTTGCCCCGCTGAAAAAACCGGTGTCGCCCGAAAAGAGGACCACTGCCCTGCGCGGTTTTCTGTTTTCCAGTACAGGGATGATATCTGCGGTCTGATACAGCGCGTATGTCTCTTTTTTCTGAAGCCCCTGCACAAGTCTTGCAGCACCGAATACCACATCCGCAGACTCGACAGCTTCCCGGACCTCACAGGTTTCCCCGGATAAGCTTCCCATACCGATTCCCGCCAGCGTGACTGTCATTTCCGGCAGCTTCGACAGCGGCCTTCCTGCACCAGCCTCCAGAATTTCTCTCAGCGCTTCTTCTGCGCCCATCCCGGTTTCCACCAAAGGCCGGCATATGACATGACAGACGGCTCCAGCCGCACCGGCAGCTTTCACCTTTTCTTCAAAGCCGCCTTCGCTTCCGCTTTCTTTGGTCACAAGATGCCGAATCTGATACTGCCTGATCAGGGCAAGGTTCAGTTCCAGGCCAAAAGGCCCGTGCATCGCGATCACATGATCCGGCCCGATCCCTTCCTCCAGGCACAGATGCAGGCTTTCCGGAGAAGGAAGCACCCTGACATACAGTCTCTTTTTTACCTCTTCCGGCACATTCCGGCAAAAAAGCCCCAGATCCTTGCTTCCCGTTGTCAGCAGGATATTGCCGCTGCACTCGTTCAGCGCCAGCGCACACTCCAGTGTCGTTTTGTACACATGAATCTGTCCGTCTTCTCTGGTCCTGTTTCCCTCAGGCGCCGGATCACCAGGCGCGCTCCCTGGAGCTCTTACAACTCTCAGATACCGGCAGTGTGCCGCCCCTGCTGCCGCTTTGATGTTTTGTGAGGCAGACACGGCATACGGATGTGTGGCATCGACCACCAGATCCCCTCTGCCATATCCTTCTGCCTGAAGAAACTGTGTCATCTCTTCTGTGTCCATGCGTCCCACATGAACCCGGGTGAGAGAATTCTCCTGCATCATCTCTTTTCCATATTCTGTCGCGACACAGACCAGATGCGGCTGTCCCATGGCACAAAGCCTCTCAGAGAGCCAGCGGCCTTCTGTGGTTCCGGAGAAAATGACCGTCCTTTTCATAAGAAAAATCCTCTCGGCGTGATCATCCGGTCACCCGCAATCTTCGTCCTGCTGTTGCCGATAAAAACCGTCGTAAACATATCAGCTTCCACCGTCCTGAGCTTCTCCAGCGTGCAGATTTTCTTCTGCGTTCCCTCTCTTCCGATTTTCCGTACATAGCCGCACGGCGTATCCGGCGAGAGCCTGGTCAGAAGGATCCCGCATGCATGCTTCAGATGATCTTTTCTGTTTTTGCTGGAGGGATTGTAGAGTACGATGCAGAAATCTCCTTCTGCCGCACAGAGCAGTCTCTTCTCGATCAGCGCCCAGTCGGTCAGAAGATCACTCAGGCTGATCAGACATACATCATGTCCGATCGGCGCGCCCAGAAGTGCCGCCCCGCTGCTGGCCGCAGTGATACCGGGGATGATCTCCACGTCAGAAAATCCCTCCCTGTCTGCCATTTCCAGCAATGGAGAGGCCATGCCGTATATTCCCGCATCACCGCTGCAGATCAGGGCGACGGTCTTTCCTTCCGAAGCGAATTCGATGCATTTGAGGCAGCGCTCCTTCTCCTGCTTCATCGCGCTTTCATAAAACACCTTCCCGGAGAATTCCTCCCTGATCAGGTCCACGTATGTCCTGTAACCGACGATGACATCACATCTGCGAAGCGCCTCTTTCGCCTGCCCGGTCATCATCCGGCTGCAGCCCGGACCGATCCCGACCACATAGATCTTCCCCATGTCTGTTACCTGTTCCTCTTTCCGATGGCAATTGTCATACCGTCACCTGTTTTCCGGTTCCGCACCAGAGTGCCGCCTTGTCCCGCCCCCAGCACGGCTGCCCGCTCACAGACGTTATCCACTCCCACGGTTCGGTATACGAAATCCGAAGAATGAAACACGCCTTCCGCCTCCATCAGAAGGTCTTTGTCGAAAGCCAGAACCGGAATCCGGTATTTGTCCCTGAGCGCTCTGACCGCTGCTTCCTCTTCTTTCAGGTCAATCGTACAGATGGCGTATACCTCCTCCGGGCGAATGCCTGCTTCCTGAAGCGTCCCGAGGAAAAAACGCTCTGCCTCTCCGGCATCCTTTCCCTTCTTCATCCCAAGTCCAACCGTATATGGCTTCGGACTGAGCAGAAGGGAATACTCCGCATCTATCTCGTCCGCCACGATGACATCAACCGGCGCGGACGGCGGATAATGCTTGATCGACAGCGTAATGCTTTTTCCTTCAATTGCTTTGGCCGATACCGCTTTGATCCCTTCCCTGTTTCGTATGTTCAGTCTGTGCTCGGCCGCGAATACATCCGCTGAAAATGCGCCGTTGACATCCGTTGAAGTGGTAATGACGCAAACGGCTCCGGTCAGCTGCGCCAGGACTGCCGCCATCTTATTTGCGCCCTGCATATGGCCTGACAGAATGGGGATCACAAACCGGGCATTGTCATCGATCACCAGAACCGGGCTGTCACTGAGCTTGTCCTTCGGGAGGTTCGACAGCGCTCTCACGGCGATTCCCACTGCTCCGACAAACAAAAGGGCATGCCCGCTGCCGAAGTGAACCCTTGTCCAGTCTTCCAGCGAACCAGTCACCTGCGCAAATCCCAGACCGTCTTCTTCTGTCTCTGCTTCCGGTCCATCCCCAGGTTCTTCTTCCGGTTTCAGAAAGGTATAGGCATTCCAGAGACCGAGCCCTTGCTTTTTGCTCTCCTGGTTGATCCTTTTTATGACCTCCCTGCCCTTCTTCGTGAAACAGACCGCTGTCTTTCTCATCGTTCAATCCTCTTTTGCCTGTCTGAACTGTGTGCTGAAGCCGGGGCTGTA
Source organism: uncultured Clostridia bacterium (assembly GCA_946401715.1). Taxonomy (GTDB): domain Bacteria; phylum Bacillota; class Clostridia; order Lachnospirales; family Lachnospiraceae; genus Porcincola. The sequence goes on from CAMIVF010000017.1 coordinate 11,840, forward strand.
AAGCCTGGACCTTTCATATGCCGCGTTGGAAAGAAGCACTTCTCCCACCAGAACAACCGCGGTTTTCGTGATCCGGTGCTGCGTACCCGCCTCCTCCAGTGTTTTTACCGTACACATCACCGTTTTCTCTTCCGGCCATGTCGACTTGTAAACAATCGCGGCAGGCGTCTCAGGTTTGTATCCTCCTGCGATCAGTTCCTCAGAAAGTGCTCCCAGCATCCCCGCGCTCAGATAGATGGCCATGGAAGATCCATGAGAAGCCAGAAGTCTCAGCTTTTCCTTTTCCGGTACAGCACATCTTCCGGCAAGTCTCGTAATAATCAAGGTCTGGGTGATGCCCGGCAGCGTAAACTCCAGATTCAGCCCTGCCGCAGCACCGAAACAGGCACTGACGCCAGGGCATGACTCATATGGAATATGATGCGCGTCAAGCAGGTCCATCTGTTCCCTGACAGCGCCGTACAGGCTGGCATCTCCTGTGTGCAGCCTGACCACTTCCTGTCCGGAGGCTGCCGCGCTGACCATGACATCCATCACTTCCTCCAGCGTCATGAGCGCACTGTTGAAGATCCTTGCCTTCCCGGGCACGTACTCCAGCAGTCCGGGATTGACGAGGCTTCCGGCATAGATGACCACATCTGCTTTCTTCAGATATTCCATTCCGCGGACTGTAATGAGATCCACTGCGCCCGGACCGGCTCCTACAAAACGTATCATGCCATTTCCCCCATGAAGAATTCCCGGGCACCGGCTGTCGCTCCCAGAAGCCCATACTGATTCGAGTACATCAGGCATTCTGTTTCCAGCTGCCCTCCTGCACGTTTTTCCAAGTAAAAATGTATGCGGTCCATGATCAGGTCAAAGCACGGCTTTCCCATTCCTTCTTCCTGCAGAATCGTACATGCTTCCTCCGCCGAAGCGCATGCCAGAATGCGCTCCGGAATCTGTCCGGGCGCATGACACCTGAGAGCCGCTGCAGCCAGCAGTTCCAGCCGGCAGTCTCCCTCTCTGGAATGGGTATTCATGATACCGCCCGACAGCTTGACCAGTTTTCCCACATGGCCGCACAGTACAAGCTTCGTCATGCCGGCCTCTTTGGCCATATCGATCGTGTCACCGATGTAGTTCGAGCATCTGACAGCCTTCTCCGGATCAAATCCGTATCGTTCTTTCAGAAACTGCAGGCCATAGTTTCCCGGCACCACGACCAGCACACTTTCTCCCATCGCCTTCTTCTGAGAGATCTCGACCCGGATGGTATCCAGGATCGCCCTGGTGCTCATCGGCTCCACAATCCCTGTCGTCCCGATGATGGAGATTCCCCCTTCGATTCCCAGCCTTGGATTAAATGTCCTCGGTGCCAGTGCCTCCCCCTGAGGCGCAAAGATCTCAACGGTCAAAGATCCCCGGTAATCGAAAAGCTCCATCACGGATCTGACTTCTTTCCGGATCATCGCCCGCGGCACAGAATTGATGGCGTCACAGCCGACCGGCTGGTCCAGGCCAGGCCGGGTGACACGGCCGATTCCTCTGCCGCCCCGGATGTGAATCTTCCCGGCTCCGTTCTCTTTGCCCAGGCGAACCGGATCAGCCGGATTCCCACCGTTGTCCGGCGAAGGCTCCGGCACATCGGAAGTACGGCTCACTTTCGCGTAAATGAGCATCTGGTCTGTGAGATCGGGATCATCTCCGGCATCCTTTCGCACGGCGCAGCAGACAGAATCTTCACAAACCGATATCTCCTCAATCCGCGCTTTGTACCTGATCCCTGCCGGCGTAATGATTTCAATCTGTTCTTTCCGGCCGCCGCCAAGAAGCATCCATACTGCAGCCTTGCTCGCGGCAGCTGCGCAGCTTCCCGTCGTAAAACCCTTTCTCATAGGAATCTCCCGTCCACCGCCGAATCAGCGGTACAAACCGAAATGAAATCAGATTCATCGTGTCTGAAAATGCCGTCAGGAAGACATCTCATAGAGCACTGCGTTGCAGATAGCCGCCGCGATGCTGCTCCCGCCTTTGGGGCCGCGGTTGATGATGTGAGGGACATCAGATGCGGCAAACAGTTCTTTTGCCGGAATCACATTGACAAAGCCGACCGGAACACCGATGACAAAGTCCGGCCGGAAGCCTGTTTCCTGCATCATTGCGTGAAGCCGGATCAGCGCGGTCGGCGCATTGCCGACCGCGAATATGACCTTCCTGCCTATCTTCGCTGCCCGTTCCATGGAAACAGCAGCCCGCGTCATCCCGCGCGCTTCCGCCTCTTTTCTCACATCTTCCTCTGCCATAAAGCAACGCACTGTCCCGCCGTACTGAGACAGCTTTTTCTGATTGATGCCGGCTTTCGCCATATTGGTATCCGTGACAATGTCCGCCCCGCTCAGAATCAGTTCCTTCATGATGCACACGGCGCCCTTCGAAAATGTCAGTGTCCTGGCGTAATCAAAGTCAGCCGAAGCGTGAATGCAGCGCATGATAACGCCCGCATTCTCCCTGTCCGGCACATTTCCCGTCTCCTTCAGCGTACGGGAAATGATCTCAAAGCTCTTTTTTTCAATTTCTTCAGGACTCACATTCTGAATCTGCATTCCTGACCTCTTTCCGTCCTTTCATTCCGGCCTGCACAAACAGATGAAGTGACTGCCAGAGGATTCCGGCGTCTCATAAACCTGCCGGAATCAGCGCCAGGACACCTCCGGCAAGGATCACGGCAAGGCATTCTGACAGATACATCAAACGCACAGTTCTGGTGATATCCTCCGTTACAGGTTTTCTTCGTGCGTCACCGATCGCGGGCTTTTCCACCAGGACGCCTCCATACAGATGCGTTCCTCCAAGCCTGAGGCCCAGCGCCCCTGCACAGGCGCTCTCCGTCTGAGCAGCATTGGGAGACAGATGCTTCCTTCTGTCCCTCTTCCAGATCCTGTATGCGTCCTTACCGCTGTACACCTTTGAAAAGAGGCCAAGTATCCCGGCGGACAGAATCATCAGAACCGCACTGATTCTCGCCGGAACAAAGTTGAAAACATCGTCCATCCGCGCTGCCCATTTTCCAAAGGACTCATACCGCTCATTGTGATATCCGAGCATGGAGTCCATGGTATTGACTGCCTTATATCCGAATCCGAGAACGGGACCTCCAAGCGCTGCATACAAAAGAGGAGCAATGACCCCGTCCGAAGTATTCTCCGCAACGGTCTCCACCGCTGCCTGTATGATCTCCTCCGGTCCAAGCGCCTCCGTATCCCGTCCGACAATCATTGACAGCGCCTGCCTTGCTCCTGCAAGGTCTTTCCGGATCAGGATCCATTCTACCTTCCTGCTCTCCGAAGAGAGGCTTCTGGCAGCCAGGGCGCAGCACGTCAGCATTGCCTCAGCAGCTATTCCGGTGATCGGGTGAAGCAGGTAAGCGGCCGCTGTGACTGCGCCGGTCACGGCCATCACAGTCAGGAAGACCAGCAGCCAGAGGATGGTTCCCCTTTTTTGCTTCAGCTGAGAATCTCTTTGAATCCCGGCTCTCGCTTCCGGATACAGCTTTTTTTCCAGCCAGGAGATATAAGCCCCGATCAGCCGGACCGGATGGGGAAACCAGTGAGGATCCCCGACCGCCAGGTCAAGCAGGATCCCTGCCCCCAAAGCGGTCATATGATACCAGATGTATATTCTCATGATCTGCCATACTTCCTCCTGCCCTTCCGCTTAATGACAAAAACTGCCGATCAGGATCACCGCAGCAAGAGCGGCTGCTGCCGTGGTCTGTGCCGAAACCAGAAAATGCCCTGCCGTATCTCCTGTCACTCCGCCAAAGAGCCTGTACGCGCGATGCCTGTACCAGGCTGCAGATGCGGCGAATGCAAGAAGAAGCACCGCCCCCTTCCCAATATCCACGTACAGAACAAAACAGACTGAAAACAAAAGCCATATCAACAGACACCGGATCACGCCACTCCGGTTCCCTGCAGTTTCTTTCCGCAGCATCCCATCCTTTCTGGCTTTCCGGAAAAAAAGAGAAGTCAGACCACTCAGGATTCGGCCGATCACAAACACCGCAGCAAAAAGCAGTATGTTGTCCGCGCTGCCCGGAGAATAAAGAACGATCACGGTCACAGCCAGGGCAAAGACCAGGCCCGTTCTGACCAGCCCGATCACGGCAAAGGCACCGATATGAGGATCCTTGAGAATCTCCAGCTTTTTTCCCACCGGTGCATAGGAACACATCGCGTCCTCTGTATCCATAAACCCGTCTATGTGAAATCCTCCGGTTATAATGACCGGAATCAAAAGACTCAGCATGATCCTGACTGCTGCCGGCACTTCTTTCATACAGTCCGGTATGTTCACCAGGCATACAAGTACTCCGATCACAGTTCCGACCAGTGGAAACCAGATCAGACTGTGTTCCATATCGCCTTCTTCATATGTCAGGCGCGGCATCGGAATCCGGCTGTACAGTGAAAAAGAGACTGCCATCCATCTGATTATCTTCAACCGTCTGTATCCTTTCTTCCCTTTCATGAACGGACGCCATGGCTGAGCTGTATATGCATCGCCTGTACACGGCGTCTGCACATTCCATCAGCTTCCCGTTAACAAGGTCGAGCAGCCTGACATACGTCCGGGTCTCATCATCATATCCTCTGTCGTCTTTCTCGTATTCATCCGTCACGACAATCAGATGGCGGACATGGGCAGCCAGAAACTGAATATCATCCATGATACGGTCTGCAAGCCTGTCTTCCTCCAGGCTGCCGGCGCGGTGCATTTCATTTCCAACAAGGTTTGCCATACACTCCAGAAGGACAACCGACCGGGAGGCATCCTTTATTTCGGAAAGCGCTTTTGTGATATCGCAGGTTCTCTCGATCGTAACAAACCCTTTGCCTTCTCTTTGCCGCCGGTGCTTCGCGACCCGCCGGAGGCCGGCCTCATCACGCACTTCCATCGTCGCCAGATAGTACCGGACCGGAGCGTGGGTTTTGATGGCAAGCTCCTCTGCCAGGACAGACTTTCCGCTGTTGGGTGTGCCGATCACCAATATCATCACGTGTGAAACCTCTCATACTGCTTCATCCTTATCTCGGAAAAGGTCGTCCCTTCGCGGTAGAGCAGCATTGCCATATCCAGCAGCGGCAGAAGCATCACAGCTCCGCTCCCTTCTCCGAGCGCGAGATCCGCGTCAATCACCGGAGCCAGTCCCAGACGGCGAAGTGCTTCCTGCGTTCCCGGCTCCTTGCCGCGGTGAGAAGCAATCATATACGCCCTGCAGCCCTTGACGATCTGCTCCGCGCTTAGCGCTGCGACCGCGCTGACCAGCCCGTCAATGACAACAGGAATCCTGCTGAGCGCGCCCTGGATAAAAATGCCCGTAAGCGCAGCAAGGTCAAGACCGCCCACCTTCCTCAGCGCTTCAAACGCCTCGCGCCCGGTCTGTGTGCCTGCGTGCTCCTGCTGTCCGAAATGATAAGAAAGCGCTTCCTGTATCACATGCAGCTTGCGCTGCATACCCCTGTCAGACAGGCCTGCCCCTCTCCCGGCGACTGTCTGCGGGGCAATCCCCGTAAGCGCGCAGAGCAGTGCCGTGCTGCTTGTCGTATTGCCGATTCCCATTTCTCCCGTGGCGATGATCCGGTATCCCTGTTCCGCGCACTTTCGGGCAGCATCCATCCCTGCCTGTATCCCTTTCAGGCACTCCTGTACTGACATGGCAGGCTGCTTCAGAAGATCCGCCGTCCCCTTCGCTACCTTCTGATCAATCACACCCTCTATCGCAGTGTCGCAGTTGATGCCGACGTCCACCGGAAAGATGTCCACCGGGTAATGCTTCGCCATGATCTCCACGCTGCTTTTCCCCTGTCCCATCGCAGACGCCACCTTGCGTGTCACGCTCTGGCCGGTCTGCGAAACTCCTTCCTGTGTCACGCCATTGTCCGCGCACATGATGATCAGTGCCTTTCTGGAAAGATCCGGCACCGGATCCTGCAGGATCGATGCCACCCGGCATACCACCTCCTCGAAGCGTCCCAGTCCGTCCACCGGCTTTGCGATCGCGTCCCATCTTCTCCTGGCCTTCGCGCGGACAGCTTCGTCCGGCGCTTCCGCCGTTATGGACAATAACGTATCAAGTGTCATGTTTCACCAGTCCCATTATGCTGTAAAGATAGTCCATATCCAGGCTCTCCCGCAGTACCTGCGCGAGGTGCTCATACTGCTGCTCCTTAAACACGGAATAGTCCACCGCCCTGCAGGCGTATGCCTTCTTGTTTCCTGCGGCGCAGGCCGCGTGTACCAGCGCCGTTAAGATCTCTGCCCTGTCAAACAGGCCATGGATATA
>CAMIVF010000018.1 GCA_946401715.1 uncultured Clostridia bacterium
CAGGGCCAGCATATGCTCGCCGACTGACAGGGAAAATGCGCCTGAAGAATTCGTCAGGACACAGGAGTCAGGCAGGACCCCTTTTGCAGCAAACACTTCCGCTCCGGCTGACGCGAGCTGGACCCATTCCAGATGAGGTGCCTTGCTCAGCATGGAAGGCGGGAAGAAATTAATCGTCGCCACCGCGCTGTCCAGATCTTCTTTTGTCATCTCGTCCGGCGCGCGGAAGACAAGCTCCAGCTTTCTGGGACCTGCACAGGCACATTCCTCCAGGTAGCGAAGGTGCTTAGGCGTAAGCGGGAAGATGCGGGTACTGACATAAACCTTATCTGACATATTCCTTTCCTTTCCAACGTACTGACCGGAGCCTGCTTTTCCTTAGCGAAGGTCTCTCCGGATTCCGCCGTACTGAATGATGGTATCTGTCCTGCATAAAGCAGAACAGCCCTGAATGCTTCGTGCCGGTATTATAGCATGGAATCACCGCTGTTCACACAACAGATTTCAGCTGCATATACAGCGTTCTTCTGCTGCGATTTGCATCTTTTGCCCGTTTCATGTATGATTGCATGCGATATCAGCCTGCAATAAAGCGGCTTTTACAAGCTGCGGCAAGAATGAATGGAGAAAATGTAATAAGAATATGAATATTTACTATATTGACTATGAGAATGTTTCGAGCCAGGGGCTCAAGGGGATTGAACTTCTGACCGACGAGGATGAAGTGATCCTGCTTTACAGCAAGAAGGCGGATAACGTCAAGATTGACACGCTCACCATGATGATGGAATCCAAGGCAAAGATCCGTTTCATGCCGGTTCATGTGGGCACGCCGAACGCGCTGGATTTCCAGCTTGTCACACTGCTCTTTTTGAACTACAGAAACGAGGACTATTGCTATATCATCAGCAAGGACAGCGGCTATGACTGCTGTATCAAGACAGCTGCCGGGAACGGTGCACCCAACGTAGCGCGGTATCCGAACATCGAGAGCGCTGTCAACAAGGTATCCGCCAAAAAAACACGAAAAGGCAGCCGCACAACGAAGGACCAGGCCGAAACAACTGCTCCGGTACAAGCCGCAGAACAAAAGCAGAATACGGCACAGGAGCTTACCGGAACGAACCCGGAGCCGGACAATGCTTCTGTCAGGAAAACAGCTGATGACCTGTTTGTGACTTTACCGGATTCCGCTAAGGAAACCGCTCCGCAGTCTAATACCATGCAGGGAGATGCCGCTTCCGGCGCTGCTTCCTCTTCTGAGGAAGGTGCAAAGAAAAAGTCTTCCAGAAGACGCGGCAGAAAGAAATCCGCTTCCTCTGAGACGGAGCAGAAAAACCCGGTAACCGTCAACAGTATAAAGCCGCAGAACGCGAATGCCGGTGCGAAAAATCAGAACACGAATGCCGGCACAAAGAATCAGAGTGCGCCTGCAGCTGTAAAGATTGATCCGGACAAGCCGGTGTCGATCCTGTCCGTGATCCGCCGCAGGAATGACGTCCAGCTGGATATGCACCAGATTGACCTGATCCGCGATGCTTTGAAAAATGCAGGCAACAAGCAGCAGTTTTACAACTACTTCGTGAAAAAGCTCGGCCAGAAGCAGGGCATCGAGCTTTACCACTCCATCAAGAGTTCCTACACCGATCTGATGAACGCAAACCTGATCTGAACCATACCGCATCTTCTGAGCCTTTGCTCTGTTTCAGACAAAAACCGCGCTGACGCCTGACGGCCAGCGCGGTTTGATTCTTTCAGTTCTGTGTTTCTTCACTTGTCAAACTGATCCAGATTGTATTTCTCGATGACATTGACAAGGGCTTCTACATAATTCGGCGCCGTGGCATAACCACCCTTCTTGATGATCTTCGCCGTCTTTTCATAGCTCTTGCAGCCCTTGATTCCTGCGTACCTGCGCACGCCTTTCCGGATTTCCGATCCGAGCAGGTAAGCGGAATGATCAGCGACGCTTTGCTTGATCGTCTTATATTTCCGGAAGGAATCCGTGATTGTTACGTACCTTCCGTTCAGGTATTCCTGGGTCTTGATTTTGTATTTCTTGCCGTCCCATCCACTCTTCCAGGAACCGCCGATGTTGGCTTTCATGCCAAAAAGGTTCTTGGCTTTTTTCGCAAGTGTCGATGTTCCCCAGGCACTTTCTATAATCGCCTGTGCAACTGTGACAGAAGCAAGAATACCCGTCTTCTTCATATCGGCATTGGCAAGCTTGCCGATCTTATCGATGAATTTCTTCTGCGCTTTTGTCAGCGCAACCTTCTGTCTGACAAGGGCTCCATCCTTACCAAACTCATAGGTAATTCCGTTGATCTTTACTTTTTTGTTCTGATAGGCCGCTCCGTAGCGTTTTCCAACCTTGCCGGTCGTACGGAAATAGTACTTATTTCCGCTGATCTTCTTCCAGCCGGTCTTGAGCATACCGACCTTTTTCGGTCCGCCCTTTTTCGCAAAGAAGTACCGTTTTCCCTTGATCTCCTGGAGGCCCCTCAGCTTCTTGCCTTCCTCGTCATAGTAGAAAATCATCTTCTTTACTTTTACCCAGCCACGCTCCTGTTTGCCGAACTTTCCTGCCTTTTTCTTGTCGGAGAACAGGTAGTATTCACCATCTACCTTGACATAGCCGCTTTTCAGGGAGCCCTTCAAAGCACCTACTTTTCCTCCGCGCGTGGCAAAATACCTTTCTCCTTTCTCCTCAAACCATCCAAGAGAAAGATATCCATCCTTGTCAAAATGATACCAGTTCTTCTTCAGTTTCTTGAATCCTTTTGCCGGCGTCTTTTCGCTGACAAGATAGGTGATCTTCCCACTGGTCAGGGTCTGCCACCCCGTTCCGGTAAGAGCATCCTTCTCTTCATCCGTCAGCGCCCATGCACTGAGCGGAAGAATCATTACCAGACTCAGCACAAAAAGAACCATCACCGGAATCAAAATCGCCTGTCTTCTATTCTCTTTGATCATAGTATGAAACCTTTTCTCCTTCTGCGGAAATGAATCTTGCATCTTGAATCCAAATGCTTCTTTGATAATCGTCGATATTTTACAGGATTTTCATAATTCTGTAAAGATGATGTAAAGTATGACGTCTGAAGGGTTGCAATTTGCGCCCTGAGGAGCTACAGTATAGCCAACGGCATAAGTCTGATGCCGCTCTCACAGACAGGAGTTCTTCCTGCAACATGCATTTCATTTCTCAATTATTCACTCAATGCACATCAGTTAAGCGTTTCCTGCGATCCTGACCGGCACACGCTGCGTTTTTTTACTGTATCCGTTTCTTTCTTCCATTTCTCATCATCTATCATTTCAGGAGGTATCTTTATGCGCAGATCCACTCTGTTCCCCGTCGTATTGTGTGTTGCTTCTCTTTTTTGCTCTTCTCCCTCCCTGCCTGCAGAAACAGAATCCGATCCGGTCATGTTTCAGACCATTGCGGCTGATGGCCTGGAAGAAACCAGTGGTCAGGACGCTGTCCTTGTGATTGATGTGTCAGGCTCCATGAAGCAGTCTGATCCGGATTATCTCTGCCGCTCAGCAGCACTGGAATTCCTGGAAGATCTTGGAGACAATTCTGATTCCCGTGCTGCTTTGATTACTTTCTCCGATACGCTTCAGGACGTCGTTCCTCTGACTGAACCCGGTCAGATGTCCGATGAAAATGAAATCTTCTCGAAGCTCAACAGTTTTTCCTATACCTCCGGAGACACTGACATCGGTTCCGCAATGGAACGCGCTGTAAGTATTCTGACAGAGGACGGAAATGACCGCGCCCGGAGTATCTTCCTTCTGACTGACGGAGAGATTGACCTTCCTGCCGCACCTGATGAAGAGGCTGCGGAGAAAGAATCGCTTACACGTGCTCTGGTAGCAGTTGAAAAAGCTAAAGCAGCAGGCATCGTGATCCACTGTGTCGCACTGGATCTGACAGGAGGCATCGACAAAAACCTGATGAACTATATGGCAGACTCCACCGGCGGAACGTCCAGCGTGGTGAACTGTGCTTCTGCCCTGAAGGGTGTTTTCCGCAGACTTTCGGATTATGCCGCCAGACAGGCAGCACCGGAGACCGAAGCCGCGATCATTCCTGAAGAAACCGAAGCTGAAACTGAGACGGAGACAGAAACCGAAACAGAAACCGTGGAGCCGGTACGGTGTTTCGTCCGGACCATCGGTTCTGTCGACGGACCAGTCCATCTGAAAGGACTATTTCCCGGTCTGTGCAGCGCCAGGCTGACACTGTCCGATCTGTTCCGGCTGGAAGGCGGTATGTCCGGATTCACGGATTCCATACAATATACCGCATACCCGGATGACAATTCACTTCTCTCCTGTTCCATAGAGGACGGTGCTTTGCTGCTGTCCGGTCTGGAAAACGGAACCTGCAGCATTCATGTGATTGCTGAGCCTGCACGTGACAAAGCCCTGGACAGCTATGGTGCAGACAGCATGCAAAACTATGACGGCATTCTCTATGACGGAAAGAAGGAGGAAGGAATCCCTGTCTGGGACGAATCCAACCAGGCACAGCTCTCCTTTACCGTCACGGTCGATGCGCTGATTCCATCTGTCTGGTATCTTGCCCTGATCCCGGCCTTTGCAGCAATTGCCGGAATCCTCATCTTCCTCTTCCTTCACCGGCCGGAAGGCACATCGGCACATCTGTCAGGAACGCTTCAGTGGTACGTCCGTGGAGAGAATGAAAAAATCTTTGGCATGCCGCCCAGAACCATGGCTGATCTGAGTGATTACGGAAACAAAGTACGGCTCAGTGAACTGGTTCAGGATGACCTGCTGTCAGACGCGCCCCTGCACAAGGTAACGATCAGCGGCGCGCAGCAGGGAATCGTAATCAGCAGCAGAAGTCCGGACATAGCGATCGCTGCAGCCGGTATGGAACCACAGCGTCGAATGGAGCTGCCCTGCTCCGGACAGTTCAAGGTTTTCTGCGAAACCGGAAATGGTCATGCTGCCGTGATCGCATCTTATGCTGCTGAGGGAGAATACAAAGCGGAGCCATCCGATGAGGATGACTCCGGTGAACGTACAAGACTTCTTGTATAATTCTTTTTCAGGCCTTACACGATACCCTGTGCCTTCATGGCATCCGCTACCTTCTGGAAACCGGCGATGTTCGCGCCCGCAACATAGTTGCCTTCCATGCCATAGCGTCTTGCTGCTTCGTCGCAGTTTTTGAAGATATCGTTCATGATTCTCTTGAGCATATTGTCGACCTCTTCAAAGGTCCAGGACAGACGCTCAGAGTTCTGGCTCATTTCCAGTGCGCTGGTGGCTACGCCGCCCGCATTGGAAGCCTTGCCAGGACTGAACAGCATTCCCTTGCTCTGGATGAACTCTGTCGCGTCAAGAGTGGTCGGCATATTCGCGCCTTCCGCTACGCAGAAGCATCCGTTCTCATAGAGGGTCTTCGCATCTTCAAGGTTCAGCTCATTCTGTGTTGCGCACGGGCATGCGATATCGCACTTCACGGTCCATACGCCCTTGCCTGCATGATACTCAGCCGACGGTCTCTTCTCCTTGTACTCAGTCAGACGCGCACGGTTGATCTCCTTGACCTCCTGCAGAAGTGCAACATCGATTCCATCCGGATCATAAATCCAGCCGGTAGAATCAGAGCAGGTCACAACCTTCGCGCCAAGCTGCTGCGCTTTCTCAATTGCGTAAATCGCGACATTGCCGGCGCCGGAAACAGCGATGGTCTTGCCGGCGATCTCTTTGCCGTTTGCCTTCAGCATCGCTTCCAGGAAATAGATCAGTCCATAACCTGTCGCCTGCGTTCTTGCAAGGGATCCGCCATAGGTTAGTCCCTTGCCGGTCAGGACACCCTCATACAGGCCTGTAATTCTCTTATACTGTCCATAAAGGAAGCCGATCTCACGTCCGCCGACACCAATGTCACCCGCAGGAACGTCTGTATCCGCACCAACGTGTCTGTACAGCTCAGTCATAAAGCTCTGGCAGAAAGCCATCACTTCACGATCGCTCTTTCCCTTCGGATCAAAGTCGGAACCACCCTTGCCGCCGCCGATCGGCAGTCCGGTCAGGGAGTTCTTGAAGATCTGCTCGAATCCGAGGAACTTGATAATGCCAAGATTGACGGACGGGTGGAACCTGAGTCCGCCCTTGTACGGTCCGATGGCACTGTTGAACTGAACACGGAATCCGTTGTTTACCTGAACCTGGCCCTTGTCGTCAACCCAGGGAACACGGAACAGAATCTGTCTTTCCGGTGTCGTGATTCTCTCCAGAAGAGCCTGTCTGCGGTACTCCTCTTCATTCTCTTCAATCACCGGGCGAAGCGTGGCAAGAACTTCTTTCACGGCCTGATGGAACTCCGGCTGTGCCTGGTTCTGGGCAACGACTCTTTCATAGACTTCATCTACATATGACATACTGAATACCTCCTTCGCTGAAACACCGCTCCGGCCCACACAGCGCAGGCCTTCCCGGCAACGCGGTTATTATATATCGAAGTAAATTTTGTTTGCAACACTTTTGTGCAAAAAATTTCCGAAATCGAAAAGATTTCGGAAATTTTTATGGCGAAGTCCTGCTTTAGGTTAAATAATTTGTTTGCACATGTTGGGCTGCGGTTCTACATGATCCTCGCAGAATGCGAGCAGTTTCTCCCTGATATGCGGATACTCTTCAATTGCCGTATCGTACATCTTCTGGAGCGGTCCCGGATCCCGTGTATAGGTCGTGATATCCAGATGCTTTTCAGGCGCAATGATCAGTGCGTGTCCTTTTTCTTCCAGTCTCCTGATCGCCCTCAGTGTCGCGTTGTAACGTTCATGCCGCACGTCCAGATTATGGACGAGTCTCGGGTATTTATGCAGTAAAGAATGATACAGTCCCTGATGCTTTTCCGGTTCTCTGATCGTGTCCTTCGGGCGGCACAGGATCACAATGATCTTGTCGCAGCCCGCTTCAAGCGCGCGTCTCACCGGAACAGAATCACTGCAGCCGCCGTCATAATAGAGGTGTCCGTTCATCTTCACCGGTCTGCAGGCGACAGGGATCGCGCAGGTTGCCATATAGACGGAATAATCGTGCGGATCAAGGTCGTACTTATTGAAGTAGTAAGGCTCTCCCGTTTCCGCGTCCGTCGCGACTGCCCACAGCTCGCAGGGGTTTTCCATAATTGCGTCATAATCCAGTGCGTCCTCTCCGTCCGCTCCGGTCATATCCTGATAGATGTATTCCAGATTAAAGAAATTGCCTTTACTGCGGACAAATGCGCTCCAGCCCATATATTCGGGTCTTTCGACGTAATCCACGAAAAACCTCCGGTTTCTGTCTCTTTGTCCGGCGACAAAAGAAGCTCCGCAGGCTGCTCCTGCGGATACACCGATCACATAATCCGGTTTGATTCCATCGTCCAGCATCAGGTCCAGAATCCCTGATGTATAAGCACATTTCATGCCGCCGCCTTCAATTACAAGTCCGAGTTTCATGCTGTTGCTGTCTAACCTTTCCTTTTGCTGATTTGTAAATCATTACGATTTACTGTTCTGTCGTTCACAGGCTTCTACTGTATGTTTTACAAGTATGGACGTTGTCACGGCTCCTACGCCTCCGGGCACCGGCGTGATTGCGGCAACGACAGGCTCCACTTCTTCAAATGAAACGTCCCCGCAGAGTTTATGATCCGGGCCTTCGTTAATCCCGACGTCGACCACAATCTGGCCTTCCCTGACACACTCCGCGCGCACTGTCCCGATGTGTCCTGCAGCTGTCATAATCAGATCAGCCTCCCGGGCGATTGCCGGCATGTCCGCCGTCTTCGTATGGCAGACCGTGACGGTTGCGTTGCGGTCTGTCAGCATCAGTGCTGCGGGTTTTCCGAACACAAGAGACCGTCCGATGACCACAGCTCTTTTTCCGGTGCAGTCAACTCCATAGTATTCCAGGACTGCCATCGCAGCCTCGGGCGTACAGGGTGCAAATCCGTTCTTTCACCCGCTGAGCAGGCCGCTCATGGAAAGATCCGTCATCCCGTCCACGTCTTTTTCCGGGCGCAGGCTGTTCACCACTTTCGCCTCGTCCATATGCCTGGGCAGCGGACGCAGCAGAAGAACGCCATGGACTGATGCATCTTCGTTCAGCGCCTGGACCGATGCAAGGAGTTCTTCCTGCGGAACATCTGCAGGAAATGAAATCGTCTTGCAGCTTACGCCTGTTTTTTTACACCGTGCCACAGCGCCTCTCTCATAGGCCAGATCACCGGGGTTCTCCCCGATCCGCAGGATGCACAGGCATGGCTGAATGCCTTTCTCCTGCAGTGCAAGCACACGGCTTTTGATGTCTTCATTGAGATGTTCTGCCACTTTTTTCCCTGACAGCAGTTTTGCCATAATCATTCTCCCTGCTCACGGGCATGCGTTGTCAGCGAAGCTGAATCAATCCTGATGCCACGATCAGACTGCAGCTGTCACAATCAGCCCTGCAGCTGTCCCAGCACCTGATGGAAGATCCGCTCTGCCTTGGGGGCATACTCCTGCAGCATCCGGTTCGCGCGTTCGTTGTAATCTTCCGCAGCTGCGCGGTCTTTCATCAGCTTTGTGTTGATGAATACATTCAGTGACGCGGCCTGCAGCGCCGCTTTGCAGAATGCGGCGGCGTCACCGGCATCCGAGACCGCCAGCGTGCTGCCCTTTTCAGCTGCAGTCCGGATCAGATCCAGCGCTGCGCACATTTTCTCCATGATCTGAAGCGGAACCTGACAGGCATCTTTCAGTGCCTCCTTCATGGCTTCGTCCCGTTCCGCTGTCTCTTCCGGGGTGCTCCGCGGCATGGAGTAGGTCTTTGACAGAGGCGCAAACATCTCCGCATCACGGTCGATGAGGGCAAGAAGCTCCTCTCTGAGTGCCAGCGTTTTTTGGATGAGTGCCTCCATGTCTTCCTGCACTTCAGCGTACTTCTTCTTCCCCACCGTCAGGTGCGCTACCATACTTCCCAGGCAGGTGCCCAGACAGCCGACGAGCGCGCTGGCACCTCCGCCGCCCGGTACCGCGTCGCCCGACGCAAGGCGGCTGGTGAATTCTGCCAGTGTCATATCTGAAAAGCTCATGTCTTACTTCCTTTGTTCCAGGTAATTCTTCCTGCCGATTACGTACAGGTCATTTCCTTCACAGTCGATGATGACGACGGCCGGGAAGTCTTTCACGGTCAGCTTCCGGATCGCCTCCGGCCCGAGGTCCTCGTACGCGATCAGCTCGCTCTTGATAATGTGCTGTGACAGAAGCGCGCCTGCGCCTCCGATCGCCCCCAGGTACACGCCCTGATGTTCCCGGATTGCTTCTGCGACTTCCCGGGAGCGCTTCCCCTTGCCGATCATCCCGCGGGCTCCAAGCGCAATCATCTGCGGTGCCCAGCGGTCCATGCGTCCTGCGGTCGTCGGTCCGGCTGATCCGATGACCTGTCCGGGCTTCGCCGGACTGGGACCCATATAGTAGATGACGGCATCCATCAGGTCAAATGGAAGCGGTATCCCTTTTTCGATCTGCTCTGCCATTCTCTCATGGGCAGCATCTCTTGCCGAATAGATAACGCCGGACAGCAGAACCTGGTCTCCTGCACGAAGCTTAGAGGCAGTTTCTTTCGTCATGGGAAGCTGTATCACATGCTCCATCAGATCACCTCCGTCTCATGCCTGGTAACATGACAGCTGATATTGACTGCGCACGGCATCCCCGCAATATGGGTGGGCAGTGTCTCGATATTCACGCCCAGCGCCGTCGTCCTGCCTCCAAAGCCCTGCGGACCGATTCCCAGCGCATTGATCCGGTCAAGGAGTTCCTCCTCCAGCGCAGCATAGAACGGATCCGGATGACGGGTGGTCACCGGCCGGAGCAGCGCCTTCTTCGCAAGGAGCGCGACATGGTCAAAGTTTCCTCCGATCCCGACGCCCACGACAATCGGCGGGCAGGGATTCGGACCGGCCTGCTCCACGGTCTCGAGGATAAAGTCCTTGATGCCTTCCAGTCCGGCGGATGGCTTGAGCATCTTCAGCGCGCCCATGTTCTCAGAGCCGAACCCTTTCGGTGCCACAGTGATTTTCAACCGGTCTCCCGGAACGATATCCGTTGTGATCATAGCCGGCGTATTGTCTCCGGTGTTTCCTCTGCGGACGGGATCTCTCTCGACACTCTTGCGCAGATATCCTTCCGTGTAGCCCAGGCGCACGCCTTCATGGACCGCGTCGTACAGGTTTCCTCCCGTAAAGTGCACATCCTGCCCCACCTCCAGGAAGACACAGGCCATGCCGGTGTCTTGGCAGATGGGAATCTCCCTTTCGGAAGCCATTTTTTCATTTTCAACCAGCTGCTCGAGAATGCCGCGCGCAATCGATCCGTCCTCCCGCGCAAGGGCAGTCCCGATTGCCTGCCGGATATCTGCGGGAAGATGATAGTTGGATGAAATGCACATCCGCTTCACCGCTTCTGTTATTCTGCTGACATCAATCTCTCTCATATCTGTTATCTGTCTCCATGAAACAAATTCTGCCGCCGGCAAAGCCAGCTGCGCCGGTCAGTTTGCAAAGGCAAACCCTCCTGCATGCTGACATCCTGCTCACAACAAAGCCATAAACCGATCGCCAAATCCGCTCCGGAGCAGTACCTCCTTGACATCAGAGGCGCGGTTCAGCGCGTACAGATGAATCCCGTTGATCCCGAGTGGAAGGTATCTGTTCAGAAGGTTCGCGGAGTAGGTCAGGCCTTCCTCACGGAAAGCAGCCTTCACTTCCGGAATTTCATTGCCGTCCGGATCCTTCTGGAACCAGTGGTGCGTCAGGACGAGCGCCAGGTCTCTCGGAACAACGCACGCATTGTGCGAGAAGCACTGCGTCAGGATGCCGTGCTTCGTCGTAACCGGCATGATTCCTACGTCAATCGGCATCGTAATCCCCGCCTTGTCCACTTTGTCTCTCCAGACCTTGAACTGTTCCAGGTCATAGCACAGCTGTGTGATGATATAGTCCGCGCCGAGATCCTGCTTCATCTTCAGGTACGCGACGTCGACGTCCTCACTCACACAGTCCACATGTCCGCCCGGCGCCGCGGCAACCGCAATCTCAAACCTGTCTCCAAACTCTTTCCGGATGTATGCAATCAGGTCTGTCGCGTGGTCAAACTCTCCCCCGGTTCCCGTCCAGCCCTTCGGATAGTCTCCGCGAAGCGCAAGGACATGTTCCACACCTTCGTCCAGATAGCTCTGCAGCTGTTCCTTCACCTGTTCCTTCGTGACGCCGATGCAGGTGAAATGTGTGCACGGTACTGTCTTCTGCGCGATCATGCGAAGCACTTCACGGTTCGGGCCGGTATTGGACCCGCCGGCTCCGTAAGTGCAGGAAATGTAATCCGGGCGGAATTCTCTCAGCTCGTCAAGGACAGAAGGAAGATTCTGCATCCCCTTCGCCGTCTTAGGCGGAAAAACCTCAAAAGAGAGCGTCAGGCGCTCTCTCATCCTGTCAGAAAAACGTATCTCAGCCATGGCATACCCCTCTTCCGTACATTTGCCGATTGACTATTCATATCATGATATCATTTTTTGTGGAACAATGATGTCTTTCGTTCTGTCCCGTTCATCAGTCGTACGATGTTTTCCCGGTGTTTCCACCAGCACAGCGCCGTCAGCAAAAATGCAAGAATATCCGTCTCGATCAGGAGCGCCTGTGTCATATGGAACTGTCCCGTCAGGCCCATGACCAACGTTCCGATGAAGAACGCAGCATAGCATGCAAGGGATCCGGCGGAGACATACTTTGTCGGAACCGCAACACCGAGGAAGACCGCAAGGCCAAAAGCAAGCAGAACCGGCCGGAATCCCATCGCCATACCGGCTGATGCGGCGACGCCCTTTCCGCCTTTGAAATTCATATAGAATGGAAAATCATGCGCGACAACAGCGCCGGCGCCTGCGTACAGTCTCAAAAGCAGGATGCAGCCGGCATACTTGCCTCCAAACAGCCAGCCCACAACGCATGCCGCCAGGAAACTCTTGAGGAAATCGCCCAGAAAGGTGATCAGCCCCCACTTGGTTCCCATCTTGCGGATCATATTCGTCGTTCCGGCGTTGCCGCTTCCGTAATTACGAATATCAAAGCCATGCAGAATGCCGATGATATAGCTCGTCTGAAATAGTCCGAACAGATATCCGATTCCAAAACATACTATTCTGATCATAAGAAGCACTTCCTTCCGCTTCTGCTTTCTGATTTCAATTGCAGCCGTGCCGCCGAAAACCGCACCGGATGTCAGGCAGACCGGCTTCATGCCATCACGGCTGGTCTTTTCTTGCTCTCTCCCTCGTCAGAATCCGGATGGCAGTTCCCTTGAAGCCGAATGCCGTCCTGATCTGGTTCTCGATATAACGCTCGTAGGAAAAATGCATCAGCTTTTTGTCATTGACAAACAGAACAAATGTGGGCGGCGCCACGCTGACCTGGGTCATGTAGTAACACTTCAGGCGCTTGCCCTTGTCCATCGGCGGCTGCTGGAGCGCTACAGCCTCAGACAGGATCTCATTCAGTACGCCGGTTGCGACACGTCTGTTCGCGCTCTCGATCACCTCGTCGATCATCGGATAAAGCTTCTGAAGCCGCTGTCCGGTCTTTGCTGAGATGTAAATGATATCGGCATACTGCATGAAGGACAGCGTGGAACGGATCTTCGCCGTAAACTTGGAAACCGTATGGTTATCCTTCTCAATGCTGTCCCACTTATTGACCGCAATGATGATGCCCTTGCCGCGCTCATGCGCGATTCCGGCCACCTTCGCATCCTGCTCGGTGATCCCTTCGGCGGCGTCAATCACAACGACGACCACATCCGATCGCTCGATCGCCGCTACCGCGCGGACGATCATATAATGCTCGAGGTTTTCCTTGATCTTATTCTTCCTGCGGATGCCCGCGGTATCGATAAAGACGTACTCTTTCTTATTGTACGTGACGACCGTATCCACCGCGTCTCTCGTCGTTCCCGCGATATCCGACACGATCAGCCTGTCCTCTCCCAGAAGACGGTTGATGATCGAGCTCTTTCCGACATTCGGCTTGCCGACGATGGCAACCTTCGGGCGGTCATCCTCCTCCTCGTCTGATGACTTGGGCGGCAGCAGACGCAGCACCTCGTCAAGCAGGTCACCGATCCCGGTGCGGTTTGACGCAGAGATCGGATACGGATCCCCGATTCCGAGATTATAAAATTCATAGACAGCAGCCTCATCTCTCTGCCAGCTGTCCACCTTATTCACAACCAGGAGAACCTTCTTATGGCTTCTCCTGAGCATATCCGCAACCTTCGCGTCCGCGTCAACCAGACCCTGCTTCAGGTCGGTCAGAAACAGGATCACGTCCGCCGTGTCAATCGCAATCTGCGCCTGCTCGCGCATCTGCGCCAGAATCACATCACTCGTATCAGGCTCGATACCGCCTGTATCGATCAGCGTAAAGCTGCGGTCAAGCCATTCGACATCTGCGTAGATCCGGTCCCTGGTCACGCCCGGGGTATCTTCAATAATCGATATTCTGGAGCCGGCCAGGGAGTTGAACAGCGTCGACTTCCCCACGTTCGGTCTTCCTACGATTGCTACAATTGGTTTACTCATGAAATCACTTTCCCTTATCAAAATGACGCCGCCCCGGTGATGGCACGCACCAGGCTCCGACCGTCCGATTCTACAATAACGATTTTTGTTTGTAAAGTTTCCTCAATCTGGCTGACGGTCATATCGTCCAGCAGCACTTTCTCATTGCTGCGGAGCATGTTGACCGGAATCAGCAGATTGTCCCCCAGATCCTTCCCCTGCAGCTGCTTCACCAGGTCCTGGCCGGTGATCAGCCCGGACACCGTAATCTTTTCTCCGAAGAAATCATTCCGGATCGGAGTGACGTCCGCTGTGACATCCGGAAAGACATCCATGATCTCGCCTGCAAGCTGCTTCAGGACAGGGCCGGCCAGCATGCCTGTCGCGATCGTCACATGACGCTTCCTGCGTCCCGGCCTGCTGTGCTGCAGGCTCCCGGATCCTTTCACCTGGTCCAGCGTTTCCCGCACCTGATCGGTCAGAAGGCGGATCATGCCGACGCCGTTCTCCAGCTGCAGGTATCCGTCATACCGCTCCGCAGCCGGCATTTCCCGCCCGGCCAGCAGATACCACTCATCGCTGGCATGCACGAGATGGATCCCATAGCGTTCCATATAGTAGTTCTGCCAACGCTCGATCAGGTCGATCACTTCACAGGCAGACGCGCGGTCAAATGATTCCAGCTTCGGAAGATGCTCCCGGTATTTTGTCAGGCCCACAGGCACCACAGACACACTTCGAAGCTGCGGCAGATATTGCTCAAACTCCTTCAGGGAGTAATCCAGTTCATCCCGGTCATTGATCCCCCTGCACAGGACGATCTGGCCGTTCAGCTCAATTCCGGCTTCCTTCAGACGCTTTACCTTGCCGAAGATGTCGCCGGCAAACCGGTTGTGCAGCATCTGGCAGCGAAGCTTCGGATTCATCGTGTGAAAAGAAATGTTGATCGGCTCGAGATGATAGCGGATGATCCGGTCGATATCATGATCCGACATATTGGTCAGCGTGATGTAGTTTCCCTGCAGAAAGCTCAGCCTGGCGTCGTCATCGTGAAAGTACAGCGTTTCACGCATCCCCGCAGGCATCTGGTCAACAAAGCAGAAAATGCAGCGGTTTCTGCAGGAGCGGTACTCGTCCATCAGGCCGCTCCCGAATTCCAGGCCAAGGTCCTCCGATGCGTCTTTTTCGATCTCCAGCTCCCAGTCCTCCGGCTCATCTTCGGGAAGATTCATCGCAAGGAACTCTTCCGAGTGCTTCTCCTTCCGGATCACAAGCGTCAGCTCTTCCACCCGGGTCAGATAGCGGTAGTCAAAGACGTCCTCTATCTCATTTCCATTGACCGACAACAGGCTGTCGCCCGGTTCAATGCCGTATTCTTCGGCGATCGAACCGGGCGCCACCTGGATAATCTTATGGATGCTGCCTTTCTTCGTCATGGTCACAACATTATGTATTCAACTGCTGCAGCAGCTGATTGATCTTGGCCGTCGGTGACTGTATGCCACTGATCGAAGCATCATGATTCATATGATCAATGATCGTAGCAAGATATTCCGTCATATCCGCCTCCGCATACCACTCTCTTTCCAGCAGTTCGGGCGGACGGTAGTTCAGGTTTGTGGTCACGACCTTTTCCAGATAACCCTTTTCATAGTATTCATCAAACTGGGCGAGCCCGTCCGTGAACAGGCCGAAGGTCGTACAGACAAAGACGCGTTTTGCGCCCTGTTCCTTGATCTGCCTGGCGACGTCAAGCATGCTTCCGCCCGAGGAGATCATGTCATCGATCACCAGGATGTCCTTCCCCTTGACCGGCGCGCCGATGAATTCATGCGCCACAATCGGGTTCTTCCCGTTCACGATCTTTGTGTAGTCTCTTCTCTTATAGAACATGCCAAGCTCCAGGCCCAGAATGTTCGCAAAATACACGGATCGCTCCATCGCGCCTTCGTCCGGGCTGACCACCATGGCTGTATCCTTGTTCAGATGAAGGTTGGGAACGGTCTGGACCAACGCTTTCAGGAACTGGTAGGTCGGCATGAAGGAGTCAAATCCGGACAGCGGAATTGCATTCTGCACCCTCGGGTCATGCGCGTCAAAGGTCACGATGCCGGAAATTCCCATGGATTCGAGTTCTTCCAGAAACACGGCACAGTCTAAAGACTCTCTCTTCGTCCTTCTGTGCTGTCGCCCTCCGTAGAGAAACGGCATGACAACCGTGATACGCTTCGCCTTGCCATTTGCGGCGGAAATCACGCGCTTCAGGTCTTCATAGTGGTTATCCGGGGACATGTGGTTCTCTTCCCCGAAAACCGTATAGGTAATGCTGGAATTCAGTACATCAACCAGGATGAAAAGATCGACACCGCGGACGGAGTCATTGATGATTCCTCTTCCTTCACCGGTTCCGTAGCGCGGGCACCTGCAGTCGATCAGATAGCTGTCCTCGAAATATCCCTTAATTGGCAGATTTTCAAGATGTGCAAGCGGGGTCTTCCTGCGCATCGAGACCAGGTGTTGATCCACAGCTGCGGCAAATTCGTCACAGCCAAGAGCAACAATCTTCAAAGGGCCGGCAGGCAGCGTTTCAGACTGTATATCGATCGGCATATATGTCCTCCTGAGCGTATGAAAGTAGTTCGTATGCGGGGCTTTTCGCCCTTGTTAAGATTATAACCAACCTGCTGACGTCCTGCAAGTCATCTCAGCATCAGAACCGCGCCTTCATTGCCGCGGCTTCCATGGCTGGCTCTGTGGGAAAACAGGTAGTCCACATTGCATGACGTGCACAGATCCGGCAGGGAGATGTTTTCCTTTTTCATTCCAGCAAGCAGGAAATTCTCCATGCAGGCCCGCTGCAGATCCACATGATACTTCTGCTCTCCGTTCTCTGTCAGACGGCCATATTTTACCAGCTCTTTGTGCAGGGAAGGATCATATTTATCCATAAATGCATCCGCGACATTCTTGCTGACTTCAAAGCAGTCCATGCAGATGGACGGCCCGATGGCGGCGACCATCTTTTCAGGCGCGGAGCCATAGACCGCATGCATCATCCGGACCGCCTTCGTCCCGATTCCCTTGATCGTCCCTCTCCAGCCGGAATGCACGCAGGCAATCGCCTTGTGTACGGGATCCACGATCAGAAGAGGAACACAGTCCGCATAGAAGGTCATCAGCGCCTGCCCGGTGATGTCCGTCATGAGCCCGTCGACATCATTGAACGCATTGGGCTTCGTGATACCGTTCCCGCGGTCAATGTCCTGCAGGATCCGGATGTTGTCCGTGTGCGTCTGGTTTGAGAAGACCAGCGACTCATACGGATACCCGACTGCCTGGCTGAGTCTTTTATGATTCTCCAGGAAGTTGGCTCTGCACTGCTCCTCTGTCAGATGCATGTTCATCGCAACTTCACGCGCAAGGCTCAGGTTCATGGTACCTGCCCCGCCGGTCGATACGCCTCCCTGGCGCGTGCTGAATCCGTTCACGATAAACGGGAACTGATCCAGAATCGGAAAAGAGAACCACTCGACGCCATCCTTGCAGTGGTAGGTCATATGGTCAATCTTCCGTCTGGTTTTTTTTCTGATATAATTCTCTTCCATGATTCTGTTCCCTTTCGCCTTCAGCAGGACCTGTGCTTCACAGGACATGCGTCCTCAGCCGGACGTGCACCTCAGAAGGTTTCTCTTCCCCGGTATAAAAACGCGT
>CAMIVF010000019.1 GCA_946401715.1 uncultured Clostridia bacterium
TCGCCTCTGGCAAGCAAGCTTGCCTCGGCTTCAGGGCTTTTGACCCTTACATCATGTTATCTGAAAGATGATTTTCCTTGCCTACAGTTCATGAACCAGGTGCTTAAACACGCGGCCTCTCTCCTCATAATCCTTGAACATGCCCCAGCTTGCGCAGGCAGGGGACAAAAGCACCGCATCACCCGGCTGTGCCAGGCTTACACATGCCGCAAAGCATTCTTCAAAAGTATCGCACAGCCGCACATTCTCAAATCCATGCTCTCTTGCGCACCGGGCGATTTTCTCTTTGGTCGCGCCGATCAGAACCAGCGCTTTCACTTTCCCGTGGAAGCTCTCAATCCAGGCATCATAGGAAGAATCCTTGTCATATCCTCCCCCGATCAGAACAGTCGGCCGCTTCATGGCCTCTACTGCCTTGATGGCGGCATCCGGATTCGTGCCCTTGGAATCGTTGAAATACTGTACGCCGTCAACCTCCGCGACGAATTCAATCCGGTGTTCCACGCCGGAAAATGCTTTCAGCACCTCCCGGATCTGTTCCATCGGCATATGCACTGCAAGCGCGCTGAGGCAGGCAGCGCTGACATTTTCATAATTATGGACACCGAGAATCTTCAGTTCGTCCGTATGAATCACTTCCTGCACGGTTTCGCCGTCCGTATACTTCAGGATTCCGTCCTCCAGGTACATCCCGCGGTCCACAGGACGCCTGCCGGAAAACCACATGACACTGGGGCCATCCTGCGGGATCTGCGCGCCGAACGCCCTCAGTATCTCATCTTCATAATTCAGGATGATCACATCATCCCTGGTCTGTCTCTCCGCGATCCGCTCTTTCACCCGGATGTATTCCTCCATCGTGTGATGGCGGTTCAGATGATCCGGCGTGATATTCGTAATGACGCTCACATGCGGATGAAAGGACTGTGTCGTCTCCAGCTGGAAGGAACTGATCTCCGCGACGCAGACACTGCTGTCGGTCGTGGAAGCGGCGATGCCGGTATAAGGTATCCCGATATTGCCGACGACATGCACACGTTCTTCCCCCAGGAAATGCTTCATCAGCTCCCCGAGCAAAGTAACCGTCGTTGTCTTCCCGTTTGTTCCTGTAACAGCCAGAACTTCTCCTTTTGACAGGCAGTATGCAAGCTCCACTTCACCCCAGATGGGAACGCCGGCTTCCCTGATCCGGTTGACCGGTTCGATATCCACAGGAACGCCCGGACTGATCACGCACAGGCTGCTTTCTTTGATCAGAGCATCACAAAGCGCCCCGGTCACAATCCGGATTCCGGCAATCTCCTTCAGCCTGTCAGCATGCAGCTTCCCGTCATCCGGAAAGCAGAATCCCTGCGCAGCGTCCAGAAACTGCTTCCGGACAGACTCCTCTTCCAGAGATTCATTTCCATCGTAAAGCACCGGACAGGCGCCGCTGCCAAGAAGAAGGAGGCTTGCAGCCACTCCGCTTCTGCCAGCGCCGAACACCAGCACCTGCTTTCCCTTCAGATCCATTCCGTCTCTCTCCTTTTTCAGACCATGCTGTCTTTCCGGCTTATTCAAAACGAATCAACGCAGCCAGGCACAGCAGCACGGTAATGATCGTAAACACTGCTACAATTCTGGTTTCCGACCAGCCGCCGAGCTCAAAGTGATGATGGATCGGCGCCATGCGGAAAATGCGCTTCCCGCCTGTCTTCTTAAAGTAAGTCACCTGAATCATCACGGAAAGAACCTCGACCAGATAGATCAGGCCTACAATCGCGATGAACACCGGCATCTGCAGCACATAAGCCGCGCCGGCGACAAAGCCGCCCAGAGCCAGAGAACCCGTATCCCCCATGAAAACCTTCGCAGGGTGTACATTGAACAGCAGAAATCCCATGAGCGCGCCGCATACCGCAGCACAGACAGGCTCAATTCCGCCGCCCGTCACCATGGAAGCATAACAGAAAAAGGCGGCCGTGACAGAAGTGACGGAAGCAGCCAGGCCATCCAGACCGTCCGTAAAGTTCACGCCGTTCACGGTTCCGATGATAATCACGAAGGCTGCAAGGCTTGCAAAGATGCGGAAGGCAAAACCGGAAAGAACCAGCCCCTGTGTGAAGGGAATCCTCCAGTCAAGACAGGCCGGATCCCTCAGCCACGCATAAAGAAGAAAGATCAGTGTCACGACGATCTGTCCCGCCATCTTCTGTTTGGGCAGCAGTCCGTCGGACCGTCTCAGGACAACCTTCAGATAGTCGTCCACAAAGCCGATGATGCCAAAGCCGAGCGTCAGCACCAGTACAGGAAGAATTCTCGGATAGCGCACCGCAAAGACAACAGAGGAAATCAGGACCGAAACGAGAATCGCGATCCCGCCCATAGTCGGAGTCCCTGCTTTCTTCAGGTGGGACTGGACACCTTCCTTGCGCTCTGTCTGCCCCACCTTCAGCCGGATCAGAAACGGGATCAGAAAAGGAAGGATCAATGCGGAAATTCCGAAAGAAAGAAAAACAGCAGCCAGCGTATCTATCGTGATCATCACACTTCCTCCTCTTCTTCCTCATCCCCGGACGATGCACCGGTCCATGTCGTGTCATCCTGTCCGTCTCCCTCCACCGCTTCCGGAGGAGCTGCTATATCCGGATTGTCCGCTGTCGGGTCGATGTCCTCATCAAACAGGGCGCTGACATCCACTTCAATCTCGTTGCCGTAACCGTCTGTCACGATCCCCTTATCCAGGTCCGCCGTGCAGCCCACTATGACATTGCCGGAAGCGTCAATCACTTCTCCGTCCTTGTTGATGGCTGCATCGTTGTACAGAATTCCGGAAGAATCGAAACACTGGAAGGTCGCACTCTTCACTTCGTTCTTCACAGTCTCATCAATGGTGATCCCCAGGAACTGAAGCAGGTCGTCCGTGACCGGCTCTGTCGGATAGATGCCCATATAGGGAAACAGTTCCGTCGCAATCTGGCGGAACAGCACCTGCGGATAGGTCGAATCCGCCTGCTCCGCGACATTCGGCTCATCAATGACGACATACAGCACGACCTTCGGGTCATCGATGGGCGCTGCCCCGATGAAGGAAACCACATAGTGGCCCTTCCACCTGGTTCCGTCTTTCGGGTCAATCTTTTCAGCCGTTCCCGTCTTCCCGCCGGTCCGGTAACCCGGGACCTGAGACTTGCGTCCGGTACCTTCCCGCACCGCCGTATTCAGATATCTCCTGACCAGCTTCGATACGGAGGTGGAGACAGGCTGCCGCAGTAGAAGCGGTTCCACTGTCTCGACAGAGGTTCCGTCCGCGCTCAGGATCTGTCCGACTACATGAGGCTGATAATAATAACCGCCGTTGACGACCGCGCTGAACGCAGTCGCCTCCTGCACCATGTTGATGGTGAAGCCCTGTCCGAAGGTACACGTGGCAAGCTCGACCTCATGCATCGTCTCACGGTTGTAGACAACACCCGCGTTCTCATTCGGCAGGTCAATCCCGGTCGGGCTGCCGAAGCCGAATGCCTGCTGGTAATTGATAAAGTTCGTAATTCCCATCTGCATGCCGATGGTCATAAGGGCGACGTTGCAGGAATTGACAATGGCATATTCGAGCGTCTCATCCCCGTGTCCGTAGATATTGTCGCACTTGATGGTCGTATCCGTGATAAACAGGGAACCGTTGCAGACATAGCTGTCGCCGTCTTTCACCGAGCCGGTCTCCAGCGCGGAAGCAACCGTAATCGGCTTGAACACCGAGCCGGGCTCGTAGCCTTCTGACACACAGAAGTTCTCCCATTTTGTATTCAGTTCATCGACATAGGTCCTGTCGTCCATGGACTTGATCTCGGCGCCGGAATAGCCCTCCGTCGTCAGGTCTGACGGATTGTTCAGGTCATATTCCCGGTTGGTCGCCATGCCGAGAATCTCGCCTGTGTTCGGATCCATTGCGATCACGCCGACATTCTTCGCACCTTTTCCGTTGTGCTGTTCGTCCCCGTAGGTCTTGTCGAACGCATCGATCTTCTCCTGCAGGATCTCCTGGATGTTCATGTCCAGTGTCAGGCGCAGGGTTTTCCCATGCACCGGTTCGATGGTGGTCCGCTCAAACTCGGAGTTGTCATTCAGGTATCCGAATTCTCTTCCTGCCGTTCCGTTCAGCAAGTCATTGTAGTAGTTCTCGACGCCGGTTGTCCCGACGTCAATCGCGTTGGAAAACCCGACCACCTTGCTTGCGAGCGCATCGTACGGATATGTCCGGATATACTTCTCTTCAAACCACACACCCTGGATATCCGCGCGCTCACTCATCGCTTCATAGTAGGCGTCCCGTCCCAGGGACTTCATATCCAGGTCTGCCCCTCTCTGGTAGCGTTCGAATTCCTTCTTGACATCCGCGGTGATATTTTTCTCAATCACCTGGTAGCGGGACTCGCTTGTTTTTTCCGAAAGGATCACGTCCCGGGATTTCTGCTCGTCAATCCCGATGATCTTCTCCAGCGCAGCGACGGTCGGTTCCAGATAATCTTCATTCTGATTGACTGCCCAGCAGTCCAGCACAACATTATAAAAGCGGTCGCTCCTTGCCAGAATGATGGAATTCCTGTCCTGGATCTCCCCCCTTCTTGCCGGAATCGAACGGGAATCATAAGACTGCTGCGAGAGCACCTTTTTCGCGTACCGGTTCCCGCGGGTCGCAGAGATCGCCGCAATCCTGACCAAAAGAGCAACCAGCAATAACAAAACAAATGCAAAAGAAGCCAGAAGCTTTTTTTGCATCATCTTTGTAAACCGTCTTTCTTTTTTTGTTTTCCTGCCGCGCTGAGTCAAATGAACATGCCCCCATATAGCTTAATCAGGGATTTCCTCATACTGCTTGACGTAATCGCTGGAGGCAGCATCATAATAGGTTATCTGGCTCTGTGCAGGATAGCTCATGCCAAGCTCTTCCATCGCTTTCTCCCGGACATACTCGAGGTCTATCCCGGAAATGATCTCATTATAGACGATGTCATTCTCGATCTTAAGATCTTTCAGCGTCGTCTGGAGCGATACTGTCTTCTTCTGCAGTTGTGTTGAGGTCGCCTGAAGTTTCAGAAAATAAACGCAGATCGTTACGACGGCCACGGCCGCGACTGTCAGAAACAGAACATAACGAAGATTCATGCTGAGCGAACGCTCGCGCACAGCCTCGATCTGTGTGCGCCGAAGTTCACGCTCCCGGATCTGGGGAACAGCACTGACCTTTCGAACGGTATTCCCCTCGATCACCTCGTCAGTATAGCGCAATGCGCTGTTTCTTTCAATCACCCTGTTCTGCGGCATACTCCTTACGCCTCTTCCTTTTTTTTCTCAAATACGCGCATTTTCGCACTCTTGGCACGCGGATTGCGCTCCGTTTCCTCTTCGGACGGGAGATATGGCTTCCTCGTTATGACCTTCCCCTGGCTTTTGCGTCCGCATACGCACACCGGAAAATCCGGCGGGCAGATGCAGGGGTTTTCCGCTGTCCGGAACGCGTCCTTCACAATGCGGTCCTCCAGCGAATGGAAGGTGATAATACAGAGCCTTCCGCCCGGATTCAGAATCGAAATCATCTCTTTCAGAGAATTTTCCAGAACACGCAGTTCTCCGTTCACCTCGATCCGGATTGCCTGAAATGTTCTCCTGGCAGGATGTCTGCCTTCCGCCCTCGCCTTCATCGGGATGGCGTCTTTGATAATCTGCGTAAGCTCCCCTGTCGTCTCAATTGGTTTCTGTTTTCTCTGTGCAGCAATCCTGCGGGCAATCCCGGCTGCGTATTTTTCTTCCCCGTACTCTCTCAGGATTCTCGTCAGGTCGGCTGCCGTGTAGGTGTTCACGACCTCCCTCGCCGTGAGCAGCTGCCTTTGATCCATTCTCATGTCCAAAGGCGCGTCGTTTTCGCGGTAGGTGAAGCCGCGAAGCGCGTCATCGAGCTGGTACGAGGATACTCCCAGATCCAGCAGGATTCCGTCCACTTTCAGAATGCCGAGTTCTCTCAGCCTCTGTCCCATCCGGGCATAATTATCCCGAATGATGGTCACCTTGTCTCCAAACTCCCCGAGGCGTTTAGCGGCTGCCTCGATGGCCGCGGCATCCTGATCGATTCCGATCAGCCTTCCTCCCTTTGAAAGCCTCTTCGCAATCTCAAAAGAATGTCCTCCTCCGCCCAGTGTCCCGTCGACATAGATGCCGTCCGGCGAAACACGCAGTGATTCGACGGCTTCATTGAGAAGGACTGATGTGTGTCTGAATTCCACACGCGCCTCCTTCCGGGCTCTCCATGCAGCCACTCCCCTGGCTGCCCGGCGAATCCCTCTTCGTCCACTGCCGCAGGCTTCTCCCTAAAACCCGCGGCTTCCCGGCTGCATACCACAGTCCGGGACTGGTTTCCGGAGACCCTCCCCAGGCTCCGGATTCCTCCTGCCGGCCGCTCCCTTCAGCCGGAAGGCGCTCCTTACAGATCAATCTCCAATCCGTTCAGAGCATCCATGGACTCGTCGATCTCATCTGCCGAAGTCGCATCCATGTACTTCTCTCTGGCCCAAAGCTCTACACGCTTCATGGACCCCTCGACCACGACATCCTTCTGCATTCCGGCAAACCCCCTCAGATTTTCCGGAATCAGGACTCTTCCCTGTTTGTCCATTTCGCAGAGGGTCGCGCCCGCGGCAAAGAACCGTACGACTTTCCTGGCGTCCTTATTTGTAAGCGGCAATTTCGACAGCTTTTCTTCGAAGACACTCCACTCATCCATGGGATAAGCAAACAGGCAGCCGTCCAGTCCCCTTGTAATCATGAATTCCGATCCCAGCTGTTCACGGAATTGCTTTGGGACGATCAGCCTGCCCTTGGCATCTAATGTATTTTTGTATGAACCATAGAACATGATGCCGGACTGCCTCCACCGGAGCTGCTTCGTCAGGAACCGCGGAAATCCTCCTCAAGATCCACCACAATTCCTCCCTTATGACCCACAACTCACCACTTTTCGCCACTCATGGGGCTATCATAGTGTATTTTTTGTGATTCTGCAAGATAGAACATCTGTTTTGAGCATCCTGTTTTGTGCACATTTCCGGGCACTTCTTTTTGCTTATGTTGCGCCCTGTCACTTTCGAAAACGCAAGATCTTGTGCCTGCCGCACAAAAAAGAACGTCCGGACTGTATCAGAACAATCCGAACGTTCCAAAATTTTATTCAGTTTTTTCCCGGTTCACGATTCCTGCTGCATGGCGGCGGGGTTACGAACAGTGACGGTTACAAATCTCAGTCAGGAATATCTGTCATGATATCCAGCTGGAATCCATTCCACATGTTCGCGTTGACATTCCAGTCGCGAAGGTCTGTCACGATGCGATGGTAAAATGCCTGGCCTCCATATACGATATCATAGGTGCGGGCATCTCCCCTGGCTTCCAGATGGCGTCCAAAGGAGCAGTTCTTGACATCCTCTTCCCCGTAATCGTCCTGCGTGCCTCCCGGCCAGTAGATGTAAAAACGCGGAACCTGGGGCTCACTGGAGAAACGGACATCGCCTGCCAGTTCCAGGATCTTTCTTCCTGTCGGCTCATAGCAGCACAGAACATGGGCATAGCGCCACACGGTTCTGGTGAAATCCGACACCCTGAACTGCCTCAGCCAGTCTTCGTTCATCATCCCTTTTCCGTCTTCCTTTGAGATGATCAGAACGATCGGGAACTGCCGCTCCCGGTCGAGGATCGCATTCGCAATCGTCTGTGCCTCTTCCTCGCGCACGATTCTTCTTCTCCCGGAGCAGGGAAGGGCGCTGAAGATGCCGAGATTGTCCACTATATTCTTGTAGAATCCGGGATAGGAGAAATAGGTTGACTGCTGCTCGACGGTCACGGAATCCTCTCTCTCCGGCTGTGCATATCCGTTCAGCACTTTCAGCCACAGACCTGCCGTCGCGCCGCCCGCTTCCTCTTTCTGCTCATATACAGCGGCTTCGGAATACCAGATTCTTCCTCCGACTTCCGGATCCATATGGCGGACATGCATATTCATGACATGGTCTTCCGGACGGTATTTCACCGTCACATGATAGGCAAGCAGATCTGCATGGAATGACTGCACCTCCTGCGGCATGCTGTGAAAGAGTACGCCATACTTCGACTGAACCCATTTCCAGATCATCTTCGCACACTGGGAAAAGAGTTCGTCCAAAGAAGGCGGCTCCGACGCAGTCTTCAGCCGGCTCCCGTCCAGACGGGTCTTCATCTGGAATGCCACACGCCTTCTCAGAGGGCGGAGCTCATAATGCCGGTTTTCTGTCTCGGAATCTTCCCTTCCGTCATTGAAGACGTCCATCTTGCGGAATACTTCCGTCAGCCGGTCATCATGAAACACGCTCTCGTTGAGGAGCGCGATGATCGTATTCACATTGATCGGCACGTGGCGCGTTCTTGACAGAAGCTGTCCGATCAGGATCGGCCTGGGCGTCCGGAAGATCTGCTTTGCCAGATTGTCCGAACGGATCATATCATCGTTCAGGATCTGTTCCACTTCAGGATACAGGGATGCTTCCCCGAGCTTCAGCCTGAAATGGCTCTTGATCATATCGCTCCAGCGCCCTGACTTGTACAGGGCATGTCCAAGGTCTTCAAAGAGCGTGACCATGGATTTGTCACACAGCTCAAGTGTTGCCAGAATCGAGTTGAAATAGCGGGAGAAGCCAGGATAGTGGCTCCACAGTTCTTCTCCTTTGTACCTCATGTCATGCTCGACTTCGTGCCAGCCTTCGAAGAACATCGTCTTGATCTGGATCTCGAAGGTGTCATCGATGCACATATCCCAGGTCTGCGGAGAGATCTCCGACTTCAGGTAACCCGGAAGCCGGAACACACCGTTGAGCTTCGCCGGCTTGAACTCGTCTTCGCTGCGCTTGGACGTCGACCACTCTATGACATCAAAGGTCTGTGCCATAATATTCCGGCAGATATCCACATCATCGTCAAAATACAGGTTGATGCGCACGCCGATCAGGTCCTGCAGCTTATGCTCCTCGCTGAGATCCTTCAGCTCAAACTTCCGCGCCATGGACTGTGCGGTCTTTGTTCTGGAGAAACACCTGTAGTAGAGTCCGCACTGCTCCAGCCGGTCGCTGACAATGCGCCTCAGGTCCTGTTCTACCAGCGGCGGCACCTTGACCGCCGCCGCCAGCTGCTCTTTCGTATAGGAGACAGGAATCACCTCGTCCTGCCCGCCCTCTTTGTTCATGGTATAGCTGTCCATAGTGAATTACCCTGATCCATTACTGATACACTGGATTCCCGTACATATCATAGCCCTGCCCGGTTGCCGGATCCGTCCACGCGATCTGCGCGGAAGAGGAACCGGACTGTGTGGAATAAACCGGATTTCCGTACATATCGTACCCCTGTCCTGTCGTCGGATCAGTCCATGCGATATCATTCGAAGTCTGGCCGGTCCCGGAGTACACTTCTATGTCGTTCTGCGCGGAAGCGTTGCTGTTTCCTGCTTCAGAGGTCCCGGACGTGTTGTCCATGGAAGCGGCTCCCTGCGAGCCGGACGTATCGACCGAAGAGGTCTGGCCGCCTGTCATATAGGGTGCGACGATGGAAGCGGAATCCGGATACTTGTCAGAGAACTTCTGGAATACCTCATTCGCCTTTGCCGTGTCTCCGGCATTCATGTACGCGAATCCCAGATAATACAGCGCGTCATAATACCGTTCGCTCTCGCCGCTCTCATCAGAGTCAACCGCCATCTGGAGCTGCTTCGCCGACTCTTTGTAATCCCCTGCGACATAGGCCGAGGTGCCTGCGTTATAGTACTGGTTAAACAGCGCGTCTCCCACCATCGCGGTCAGATCATCGTAAAGCTGCTTTCCTTCCGAATCAAAATCATCCGCATTCAGTTCTCCCAGCGCTTCCACCGTTTTGGTCTGATCCCCCTTGACATAGAGATCCGCGACCTTCAGAAGCTCTGTGTAGGATTCGACACGGTCATTGGCGCTCTGCGCCTCCTTCCGGGCTGTGTCCGTATCCGCGTTCGCTGTATCCACCGCATCCTCCAGATCCTGGACCGTCGCGGTGATGGTCGCGAGAGATGTATTCGCGTCTGACACCTGTTTGTTCGCTTTGTCATTTGCCCCCTGGCGGATCGCCGGCACGGTCAGGAACCACACGATGGCCGCTCCCAGCAGGATGCCCAGCATGATATTGATAAAGGTCGCCACCGTAGAGCTGTCACGGAAGGTCGTCGGAGCGATGACGACATCGTTGCCGCTGACATAGCGCAGCGCAATCTCCCGCGGTACGTCCCTGGGTTCGTCCTCCTCAAGGGGAGCCGAGCGCTCTACCTTCGGACGGGACCGCCGCCCGAACAGGGACGTCTTTCCCGTTGTCTCCTCCACATGCGTAAGATAGCGCAGCGTTGTCGTATTGGTATTGTCAATCCTGGCTGCCTTCTTCAGCAAAGAACGGGCTTTTTCCCACTGCTCGGTATGCATGTACTCCAGCGCAAGCAGCTGGCAGGCTCTGACAAACTTCGGATTCTGGCTGACCACCTTCCGAAGCTGCATCTGCGCCATATCTTCATTGCCCTGCTTCAGATAGGTCAGACTCTGATTGTACTTCCGGATGGCCGTGTTATACTGGTCCAGCCGCGTCTTGGAGCTCTGGAGCGCCTTGATGTAGGAGGCGGCAAGATTCTTCCTGCCGTTCATGTTATTGCTGATGACCCACTCCACGAGCGCGCTGACAACCTCACCCGTCTCAAAGTAGCACAGTCCCAGCAGGTTTCGCGCGTCCGTGTTTTCCTTGTTGAACTTCAGGGACCGCTGCAGACAGGAAATTGCCCCGGACAGATCCCTGACCTGGGCTTTCTCAAGTCCCTGGTTATACAAAAGATTTGAGATCCGGATGATCCGTCTGGGCAGCGTCAGATCCGCCCCGCAGATCCGGCAGTATTCTTCTGTTTGCGAAACCGCTCCGCAGTAGATGCATTTCATGTCAGGAATTCCTCATTTCCGTCCCTTGTTTTTGCGCTCTTTTTCATCACGCATCATTTCCTTGAGAATATCTGTAACATCAGTCAGGTCGCGGCTGTAAATCGCGTCCTCCGCTTCATTCACATCCATACTCGGATGGAATTTCTTCAGTTCTTCTTCATAGTTCAGCATATCTGTTGCTCCTCTGTCATCCGATATTTCATACCTGCCTCTGTTCCATGGACAGGATCTCTCCGGCCAGGTACAAAGACCCCGCACAGATCAGGACACTGTTTCCTTTCTCACGCAGCGCTCTTGCATACGCGCTGCCGGCGTCCGGTTCGGTTTCGACATTCTCCTGTCCGGCCAGGCAAAACTCTCTCGCAAGTGTTTCTGCGTCCAGCTGTCTCCTGCCGCCCACCGATGTCACGATCACACCGGCATACTTCACACCGCGGCACAGTTCCCTGACCATCAGGGTATGGTTCTTGTCCGATACAATCGCCGCAAGGAGCAGGACGCTCCGCCTCTTTGCGATCCTGCGGATCTCGTCATTCAGCCGCCGGACACCATCCGGATTATGCGCCCCGTCCAGGAATACGTCCTCCCTGATCTCCTCCATGCGTCCCGGCCAGCTGGTCCCGGCGATTCCGGACTGTACCACACGCCGGTCCACCCCCAGTCTCAGGGCGCACAAGGCCGCAAGGCATGCATTTTCCGCCTGGTACTCTGCTGCAAAAGGAACCTGCAGATCAAGTGTTTCCTCTCCCGGCAGGGTCAGCCTGACAAGGACCGATCTCTCCTCATGCGCTGTGATGCGGAACATCTCATCCGTCAGGGGAATCTGTTCCGCGCTCAAAGCTTCAGCGCGGCGCGCAATGACCTGGCTGGCGTCAGGATCCTTCGCACAGTAGATGACAGGCGTATTCTCCCGTATAATTCCAGCCTTCTCGTATGCGATCTGCCCGACCGTATCCCCGAGATGCTCTGTGTGATCCAGGCTGACCGAGGTAATCACGGCAGCATCCACTTCGTCAATGCTTCTGGTCGCGTCCAGTCTGCCGCCCAGCCCGGTCTCACAGACCATCAGGTCAATCCCACACGAACGGAACCAGACAAGGCTCATGGCAAACAGGTATTCAAAGTAGGTGAGCTCCTGCCCGCCTTCCGCCTTCAGCCGGTCCACTGCCCGCCTGACCCGGAGGAAAGCTTCCAGGAAACCGTCGTCCGGGATGCTCTCCCGGTTGACGCGGATCCTTTCATTGATCCGGACCAGGTGCGGTGAGGTAAACAGCCCGGTCTTTTTCCCCGCCCTGGAAAAGACAGACTCCAGAAAGGCGCAGGTGCTGCCCTTTCCGTTGGTGCCGGCTACATGGACAATGTGAAATGCCTTCTGGGGACTGTCCAGAAGACGGAGCAGCCGTACCATGTTGCCAGGTTCATTTTTCTTGGTAAAGAACGGAAGCATCTCAAAAAATGCCGTTGCTTCCGCATATGTTTCTGGTTCTTTCATCTCAGTGGAAGTAGCTCCCGCCTCAGCAGGAGGTCACGGATTCTTCAGTTCAGGAAATCCTTCAGTCGCTTGGAACGGCTCGGATGCCTGAGCTTTCTGAGCGCCTTTGCCTCAATCTGGCGGATGCGCTCCCGCGTCACGTTGAACTCCCTGCCGACTTCCTCAAGGGTCCTGGCTCTCCCGTCTTCCAGGCCAAAGCGCAGCTTGACAACCTGGCGCTCTCTCTCCGTAAGGGATTCCAGCGCATTGGCCAGCTCCTCGCGCAGCATCGAGAATGTCGCACTGTCCGCGGGGGAAAGTGCCGTATCGTCCTCGATGAAATCACCCAGGTGGGAATCATCCTCCTCGCCGATCGGCGTATCAAGCGATACCGGATCCCTCGAAATCTTCAGGACTTCCCGCACCCTTGACGCAGGAACCCCCAGACGGTCCGCCACTTCTTCCGGCGTCGGCTCTCTTCCAAGCTCCTGCAGAAGCTGACGAGTCATACGGAGTGTCTTGTTGATCGTCTCAACCATGTGTACAGGCACACGGATCGTACGTCCGGTATCGGCAATTCCTCTGGTGATTGCCTGACGGATCCACCAGGTCGCATAAGTCGAAAACTTGTAACCCTTTGTATAGTCGAACTTGTCGACCGCTTTCATCAGGCCCATGTTCCCTTCCTGAATCAGATCCAGGAAAGGCATTCCGCGCCCGACATACTTCTTTGCAATGGAAACAACGAGCCTGAGATTCGCCTCTGTCAGTTCCCGCTTTGCCTGGACATCGCCCGCTTCCACGCGCATCGCAAGATCAACCTCCTGCTCGGAAGTGAGCAGGGGGACATTGCCGATCTCCTTCAGATACATGCGGACAGGGTCTTCCGTCGAAACACCTTCCAGTACTTCGGCAGTCTCCTCGACCCGGACCTCCTCAACCTCTTCCAGCTCCTCGATGACTTCATCTTCGTCATCAAGAAGGTCGTCCCCTGTATCGATCAGGATTTCCTCGGTTCCTTCGTCCTGCTCTTCTCCGGAGGCATCCATGGAGGGTCCTTTGCCCTGGGTCACGATGATATTCTGACTTTTCAGATAATCATAGATGGCCTCGATCTCCTCCTCCGGCAGATCCATCCCTTCGAATGCAATGGAGATCTCATCGAAATTGAGCGTCCCTTTGTTCGCCTTTGCTTTCTCTACCAGCTTCTGAAGTGTTTCCCGAAAGATAGCCTGTGCGTCTTTCTCACTCATATTATTGATCAGCTCCCTCTTATGGCTTATTCTTCTTTGGTTGATTCCTCTGACGCTCCGGTCAGCAGCAGGTCTGCCGTTCCACGCATGGTTACGACCGGGCCGCCCTTATGCTCAATGTATTCCCTGGTGATCAATACCTTGCCGATATTGTCGTCCTTCGGGATCTCATACATGATGTCCAGCATGAATTCTTCGATGACGGATCTCAGGGCTCTCGCCCCGGTATCACGGGACAGAGCCTCATCGGCGATCGCTTCCAGCGCGCCCTCATGGAAATCCAGCCTGACCTCATCCAGTTCAAGAAGCTTCTGATACTGCTTCAGGATTGCATTTTTCGGCTCTTTCAGGATCCGTACCAGCATGTCACGGTCCAGCTTCCGGAGCGCGAAAACCATGGGAAGCCTTCCGATAAACTCCGGGATCATCCCGTATTCTCTCAGATCCTGTGTCGATGCCTTTGTCAGGATATCAGGGTCCTCATCGTAATAATCCTTCAGCCTGGATTCGAATCCCATCGAGGAGGATTTTGTCAGCCGTCTCTTTATGATATCCTCCAGCCCCGGAAATGCGCCTGCGCAGATAAACAGAATGTTCTTCGTATTCACAGTGGTCATCGGGACCATCGCATTCTTGCTGGTCGCTCCGACCGGGACTTCCACCTCAGCCCCCTCCAGAAGCTTCAAAAGCCCCTGCTGTACGGACTCGCCGCTGACATCCCTCTGGTTTGTGTTCGGCTTTTTGGCCAGCTTGTCGATCTCGTCGATGAAGACGATTCCGGTCTGTGCCTTCTCCACATCATTATCCGCTGCAGCCAGAAGCTTGCTCAGGACACTCTCCACGTCATCACCGATGTACCCGGCCTCTGTCAGTGCAGTCGCATCCGCAAGGGCAAGCGGTACATCCAGAAGTCTTGACAGTGTCTTTACCAGATAAGTCTTTCCGCTTCCCGTCGGACCGATCATCAGCATGTTCGACTTCTCGATCTCGATCTCGTCATAGGAGTTCGTGCCTGTCCTCACGCGCTTGTAGTGGTTGTATACTGCCACTGAAATCACTTTTTTCGCGTATTCCTGGCCGATCACATAATCATCGAGCGCTGCCTTGATCCGGTGCGGTGCGGGAAGTGACCGGATATCAAAAACCGCTTCCGGCTTCTTCTCTTTTTTGGGTTTTTTCACTCCCTTCGGAGACGACATCTGCTCCTTGAGGATGTCCATATTGAACATTCCCATATCAGGAAAATTCTTCATGCCTGTAAAGTTCTGCAGATTCAGCATATTCCTGATTTCAGGATTGTCCATCGCGTCAAAGGACTTCTGCATACAGTCCGGACAGACGCTGATCCCGCCGGGGAGGCTGATGATCTTTCCTGCCTGACTCTCCGTCCGGCGGCAGAGAAAGCACACCTTTTCATAATTCTCTTTATCCTGGTCTTCGGGTGCGGTGTCTTTCTTCTCATCCCCGGTCAGGTCTGTCTTATCTATCTCTTTCATCCATTCTCCTGCAGCGGATTCTCATTCTTTCTTCACGAAAGCTCCACCATGACATAATTCTCATTGGATTCGCTGTAAACACTGTCCTCGTCCGGCCTGATATAGGATACCTTTACCTTGTCTCCTTTCCCGTAGACGGAAAGTGCCTCCTTGAGCTGTTCAACGCTTGTAATCCTCTCGTCGTTGATTTTCGTGATCAGATCACCGGACATGAGACCTGCTGTCTGCGCGCCCGAACCGCTCATTACTTCAGCGACGACCACACCTTCCGGGATGCGGTAGATAATCTGGTTCTCCTTTGAGAATTCACCGACCTGTATGCCAAGCTGTCCGGGTTCCATCCCCTCCGCAGCCTGCTCCGTATCCGGCGCAGCTTCGATGATCTCTTCCTTCTCATCCTTCGGCTGCGTTTCGCTCTGGCTGGTTTCCTCCTCTTTCTCTTCCGTCAGCGCTTCGCTCTGGCTCGTGTCGTCCGCTTTTTGTGTTTCGCTTTCAGGCTGTGCCAGCGCCAGGGTCAGCGGTGCTTTCTCTTTCTCCTTCTCTTCTTCTGTCTCTTTGGCACTGCCGGCATCTTCATCAGCTGCGGCAGGCGCTTCCTTCTCCTCTTCCAGGATCCGGCCGACAGCTGCTTTCGCGTCATTGGACGGAAATGCAAACCCGATCCCTTCAGCGGATTCTTCCGTGCTCTTCCCGGCGTTGATCCCGATCACCTCGCCCGCATCGTTCAGCAGGGCGCCGCCGTAATTCCCGTAATTGATGGAAGCGTCTGTCTGAATCATCTCATGAACCGACGTTCCGTATTTCACCGGTCTGTGCACTGCGGAAATGATCCCCCGCGTGACGGAAAGGCCTTTCCCCATCGCGTTGCCGATGGCAAAGACATTGTCACCCGGACGGAGCTGGTCAGAGTCGCCCAGGGCTGCCGTCTTAACCAGGGAAAGAACCGTCTCATTCACCTGGTCAGCAGGCACGCGGATGACCGCAAGCAGACTGTCTTCATCGATCCCCAGAATCTCTGCTTCCACTATGGTGTCTTCCGTATCCAGCTGATCGGAGTTCTCTATCCTTACGCTGAATCCGACCGTCACCTCCTGCGCGCCGGCTACGATGACACCGTCTGTCACAATATACAGGGAATCCTCATCCCGGCCGATTATGATCCCGCTTCCGGCTTCCGTCTGCAGAATCTCCTGCTCTCCGCTGAAGAAGTCCCAGACTCTCTGGGCGCTTGCGGCAGTTACGGATACGACTTCCGGCATTGCCTCTTCCACCAGATCCGATACATCCAAAGATGCACTGACCGTGATCCCGTCTGTCGTGAACTTTGGCCCTTCCCCGGAGATCAGCACCCCGGCGCCGGCCTCTGTTTCCGTTTCGATTTCGGTTTCCGTTTCGATTTCGGTTTCCGCCTCAGACGGTTTCAGAATATTCTTTTCTGCGGCAGATACGGCTTCGGTTTCACTCTCTGTCTGCACCGCTTCTGTGCTCTCCGGCTCCGTCTGTACGGCGGCAGTCTTCTCCGACTCCGTCTCCTGTTCGGCAATGGCAGTCGCCAGTTCTGTCTCAACAGGCTCTTTCGGCTGCACGTCATTGTCGGAGGGAAGCGCTCCCGGCTTCACGGAATAGATAAATGCGCCGATTGCCATCACGCTCACCGCAAACGTCAGGAGCATGGCGGGAAGCTTCTTCTTCGGCTTATCCAGCCGCTCTCCGGTCTGGGTATCAAACTTCGGTTCGTCATCGTCAAAATCATGCTCCGGTCCGAATCCCGGGCCGTCAGGACCAGACGGACCGACTGGGCCACCCGTCCCGCCCGCGCCTTCCGGCATTGCGGCGGAAGCATCCATGAAGCTGTCTTCTCCCGGCGCCTGGCTGAAATCAGGGGCAGGGCTGCCCGCTTCCGGCGCCTGGCTGAAATCAGGGGCAGAACCGCCCGCTTCCGGCGCC
>CAMIVF010000020.1 GCA_946401715.1 uncultured Clostridia bacterium
ATCAGCTGATTCCTGCGCTTTATTCGCCATCCTGTCATCCGTCGGCGGCGCTGTGTCGTTCCCAGTCGCCCATGCCTGCCCGCCGGCAACTCGCACTCTCACAGTATCGCCGGCTCTCGCGTTGATGCTCATCTGGACGGGAGTCTCGTCAGCTCCGCCAGGAATGTGGACCCAGGCAATTCCATCTTCGACGCGCAGGACTTCCGCCGTAGTGTCATAAGGCTTTGTGCCGCTATTCGCAAGCTTTAACGCCTCCGTCATTTCTTTAATGACTTTGCTGTCGATCATGCCCCTATCACCTCTTCCTGCATTCTGGCTGCATAGCCGAGATCGATCCTCTGCTCCGAAATGCGGAAATTACCTTCGAGCCCCTGCACCGGGTAATGGATCAGGAGCAGGTCTCCGGGAACTGTATCCGGAATGAACCGCCGGTTGTACTTTACTGTTCGAGCCGGCGACTGCTCTTCCCTGAGCCTCCGGAGTGCATAGTCCTCAATGGATTCGCCGGAGTTCAGCGTGCAGTCTATCTCTTCCATCCAGACCTCTCTGCCCCTGTTCACAGTGGACAGCGGACTGTCCTCGTCGTCA
Source organism: uncultured Clostridia bacterium (assembly GCA_946401715.1). Lineage (GTDB taxonomy): Bacteria > Bacillota > Clostridia > Lachnospirales > Lachnospiraceae > Porcincola. Next base: position 589 of record CAMIVF010000020.1, read on the forward strand.
TCTCTTGCCACGGCCATAAGCTCGTTAAATGTCGCCCGGAACACGTTCGGACATTTGAACCAGTCCCGTGTATCCTGCACAACGAGCTCCATGCAGTCATTCTCGAGAGCATCCAGTGTCGCCGCCGGTTCCGAGGCTTTCGGCTCAATGCTTATCTCACCTCTGCCGTTTATCCGGATCCTCCAGCCGATAGCATTGACGATCCGCCATGCCATGGACAGGTTTGTCTCGCCTTCCTCGGCGACGATAGAGCTCGCCAGCGTCGGCGCGTTTTCTTCGTAGCTGACCGGAGCCGGACCGACATCAAGCAATTCTGCGGCCGCCGCCGCTCCGTCCGTTCCGGCAGGCACATACCAGCCCCGCGCCAGGAGAAGATCTTCCGCCGGCTTCAGTACCGAATAGCATTCCGTCCGATACGTCCGCCTCACGCCATCCCATTCGACCATCGGCGCAGACATGAGCCCGGTGAAGAGCGGTTCGTGAGCTCCGTCTTCTGCCTGCCTTGCGTCAAGCCAGACGCGGATCCAGATCTCACCTTCCCCAGGGATCTCCGTCAGGTCGATATCCCCGGATTCCATGAGCCCGCTGTCCGTGCGGTAAATGCTTCCGCCCTTGAGCTCCTGTCGCTCCGTGTCGCGCCATGAGTCTGTATCTACGACCGCACAGTAATATCTGCTAGAAAATCCTTTGTGCCAGTTCATGCTTCCACCCACTCGCTGTAAGGAATGCCGTCAAGCCGTTCCGCATCCACCCGCGTGACCGTCAGCGTATACGCAACAACGTCCCAATTCGTGTATTCCTTTGACTCAGTGACTTCGATATTGGCCGCATAAGATGATCCTTCCGGCGTGCGGATGTGGCAGATGCCTGCAAAAGCAGCCAGAGCGCGAAGCCCCCGAATGGTCTCAGCGTCATCATCCGCGATCAGGTTGCATGTATAGGTCGCTGTCCTCGTGACCGCCGGGTTCCAGTCGCCCTGCTGAGAGCCTCCAAGATAGTCGGTCTTTTCAAAATCCTTTTCCCACCGGCTCACGAGCCCGATGTCATACGGAAGGATCAGCTGCCGGCCATCGAAGTCGACAATGATGCTGTATTCCTCAAGAAGGTCCCCGTCCGTATCGTCCAGGTCGATCCATGCCGGCTGGTTGTCCGCCGTGATGTAATCGCCGTTTACGGTCCGGTGCACGCATCTGTGGCCGTATCCCGTTCCGATGGTCGGATAAGGATCCACGTAAGCAGTTCCAAACGCTCCACCCTCAATGATGAGCTCCGGACTGTCAGCGCTGAGTCTGTAAATATCACAGACATCGCCCTGCGCCGCTCCTTCCGGTGCCGCTACAGTAATGACCGAAGCGCCGTCTTCCATGTAGACCGTTGCTTCCGGTATCTCCGCCTGGTGCGTCCAGTGCACTTCAAAGTCAAGCTCTTCCGTTGCGGTCTGTCCAAGGCCGTCCTGTGTTGTTGCGATCAGCCGATAAGGAGCGCCGTCATCGAGCACACCTACCAGATCTTCAAGGTCGACCGTGATCTGCGCTTCACCGGTCTGCCGGATCAGCACGATGGTCTCGCCTTCATACCCGTCGCTCTGAGACTCGTCCGGGCGATCCATGTGATATTCCGCCGCGCGTTCAATGATCAGTGTGGTCTGCCCGCCTGCTCCTGCTCCGGTGATCGTCGCAGTGAACGGCATAGCCGTCAGCGCCATGACTGTCCTGGTCTCTTCGCCCTCTGTGAGAGTGACTTCCTGCAGAGATGTCTGGTCTATCGTGCAGGTAATTGGATCCGCGATAGCAATCGGGACAGGCGCACTGTAATCTGATACGTGCCCACTTGCCGATTTCACGCGAACCACGACAAAATACTGCCCGCCCGTCGTCCAATCCTCCGGCGCTGTAATATTGATCCTCTGCGAAGCATTCGAGACTTTCGCGTTCGGAAGCAAATCGCCAGGCGTGACCACTTCACCGGCCACCGTTGCCCTTTTCACTTCCGCATAGATCTGCGGAGTCCCGTCTGTAGTCGTATAAACCCACGAAGCAGTGAACTTCCCGCCGAACGGAATAACTGACTGCGAAAGCGTCAGCACCGGCACGCTGGGCGCGGAAGAAAGGTCGACCGCAACCACATCGCAATACGGACCGTAAGTGTATTCGTCCTCCACGACCTGCGCCAATCTGACGCGGAAATACCACGTTACGCCCTGCTCAAGGCCGGAGACTCTCCATCTAGCCGTGTTGAGGTTAGTGATCATATAGGTGTCCGGCTCATCGGTGCTTTCCCAGGCGTTTGGATTCTGCGACCAGCTGATTTCCGCCCGGTTCGCCTTCGTCCATTCGCCCCAGCCCCATTTGATCAGGACCTCACCCGGCCTGTCTGTCGTTTCTGCGGAAACATTCGAAGGTTCTTTCGGCACGTATCCGCCGCCCCATACCGTTGCGGATGTCATATTCGCAGTAATGGAGTACGTCGTCACGCTGTCTTTGCCGGTCTGGCCGACGTGCGAGCCCTGGAAGGCATAAACGCCGAACAGCGCCGAAGAAGCATCGTCGTGTGTTGGGAAGACGACCGTCGCTGTAGAACTGCCTGCCGCGATCACCCCGATCACAATGTCCTGTTTGCCGGTATCCCGGAACACGATAGCCATCTTCGAATCCGGTACCGCGCTGTTGTTTGTCGCAGTGACCACAGCCCTGCGGGTCGATGTATTTACTTCTACGTTCAGACCGCTCGGAGCAGTCAGCTTCCCGCTTGAGACAAGTTTCCCGCCGCAGGCTCTCCAGTTGTCATCATGCTGTACGCCGATGCGCACCCACATGCATTCATCAAAATCAAGCGCCTGGTCAACAAGGAAGTTTGCCTCGTCCTTCCCGCCGGTATCTCTGAAGGTCAATGCAGTAGTCCATGAAGGACTTGTCGGCGGTGTGCGTCCTGCCTGCGGTGTCCCAATGGCCCAGTCCACCGTCACGGTATCGATCGGATGCGCGGCGTTCTGGTCTGCTGTCCAGTTCACCCGCACCCAGTTGAGACTTCCTTCTTTCGCCGCTTTATTGATCACCGGCACATACGGGATTGCATAGACATGCTTTGTGTATCTCCAGTAAGAGCAGCCCTTGACTCCGCCGTTACCACCGCACCCTCTGGCACGGACGCGGAACCATCGCGTATAAGAGTTCTGCGCGAGAAGAAGCGGATCCTCGGTTATTTGTTTAGTTCCGGAAGCTCCGCCGGTCCCTGTCTGCCATCCGAGCGTACTCGACTTCCATGAGAGCTTGGAGCCGTCCGTCTGTTTGCACTCTTTGACAAGGATGCTCTGCCATTCGCAGTTGTAGAACGGCTTCGTGTCTGTATCGGATGTTTGGGTCGACCAGGAGTAAGTGCTTACGTTCGAGTCCGGGCTTTGCCACGCCTGCGACGCGCTCGGTGTATTCGGAGCCACAAGGTCGAAGGTGCAATAAGCGTAATCGCTCCACGAATATGTCGTGGTTTTATCGCCTTTTGTAGTGGCTTTCCGCTTACCTCTGACGCAGAACTGGATGCCGTAAAGGTAGGTCTTCGTATTCGGCCAGTAGTTCGCGGCGCTGAAGCTCTTCGAGACAGACGTGGTCTTCGCCCCGATCCCGCTGAAGAATGTCCACCCGGACCACTTCCCTGTCCAGATCCGCCATCCGACTTTCTGCCCGTCGTCATAGTCAGAATCAGCGATCTTCCATGTGAACGTAAAAGCAAGGCCTTTTCTCGAGATCTTGAGACCGCTCGGTTTCTTAGTATTTGCCATTACGATGTCCTCATCATCTGCTTGAGTTCACGCGAGAATTCTACAGCAAAGCTGCTCGGATCCTGTGCGCCGTCAACAGTCATGTTGATGTTGAAGATGTTTCCTGTGCTCCTGTCCAGAGCGTCCTCGATGTATCCGCGGAGCGTATCGATCGGGAGCACGGCCTCCGGGCCCGCTTCGCCGACTCCCTTATAACCGAACGGAGTTGCAAAGATGGTCGGCTGGGCGAAAATACCGCCCTTTGCATACCACGAAACGCTTACCGTCGGGACTGCTCCTGTCTGAGCATTGAAAGAGCCCGACATGGAGAAGTGCGGCACCTGGATATTCGGACCGCGCAGTGTAACAGAGAGAGCCGAGCTCATGCTGCCAATATAGGAGCGCACCAGACTAAGAGCCGAAGACATATCGCTCAGCACCTGCCCGCGTACATTGAACCCGCTTGCGGCACTGTTGACAGACCCGACACCGCTCGACACGGCCGATATGATTTGCGACATGCCGCTCTGCACCTGCGCCCTTGCCGAAGTCATGCCTGTGCCGAAATTCTGCGCCACGGCGCTCATTCCGGATAGTACGTTCGACCGGATCGTCGTCATTCCGGAGAGGATCGCGGTGGAAATCCCGGACATGCCTGTTGTGACCTGCGTCCTCGCCGTGCTCATGCCGGTGGTGAACGAGGACCCGATGCCGGTCATTCCTGTCGTGACCTGCGTCCGGATATTATTCATGCCGGTGGTGATGTTGTTGCTCGCCTCCGTCATGGCCGACTTAGTATTCGTCGCTATGTTCTTCGCCGCCCCGGAAGTATCTGCTGCCTTTGCCGCCGCGTCAGCTGCGCTCTGTGCCGCGCCTTCGACCGCGCTGGTTCCTGACTGCAGCCCTTCGACGATGCCTTCCGTGACCGCCGTGCCGCCGACCTGCGCCGCTGCCAGAGCCTCCGCATTCTGGGACAGGTCCATCGCGTTGCCCCATTCGGAGCAGATCTGCTGGAACATGTCCGTGTCAGAATCAAGTGTATTGACCAGCTCCTGCACCAGGTTCGCCGCGGACGGCCCCATTTCAAGGAGCGCGTTATACAGCTCCTGCGTCATGCCGTTGCCGGCCTCGCCTGCCAGCCGCGCCATGTTCTCTGACCATGTGGAAAGGCCTTCGCTCTGCGTCTTCAGATTCGCAAGGACTTCTTCGGCGGTGATCTTCGTGCCGCCGTTGAACTCGTTCATCATGTCGACAGAGCCCTTCATGGAGTCTTCCACGCTCTGCCGGAACTGCTCGAACTCCTCTTCGGTCATCCCGAGGGCCTGCGCAGCTGTCTGCATCTCCGTCTCGACTTCTTCGCCGAAACCGTCCACGCCTTCCTGCAGGCCGTCAGCTGCCTCTGTGGCATCCTGTGCGCCGGTGACGAATTCCTCCATGGATTCGTTCCAGCCGTTTTCATTGGCAAGATACTGGTACGTATCGCCAAGCTCTGTGAGCTGTCCGTTTAGCTCCTCGACCTGTCCATGAGCTTCTTCCTGTGCGCTCTTGGCTGCCTTCAGCTGATCGCTGTATTTTTCATACTCTGTGCCAGCGTCACCTGCGGCCCTGCCGGTCCAGTCAAGTATTTCTGCCCCGCTGTCTACGATCTTGTTCATCTCGTCCTGGGCTTTTTCAGCCGCGCTTGCAGCTTTTGCCTCATTCAGCATCGCCTGCGCAAGGGCATCGTAAATATCAGCCTGGGCTTTGATAAGGGCGTTCTGGATCGCCGCCCGTTTGGATGTGTCGATTAGTTTATTGATCTCATCGTTCGTGAGGTTCAGCGTGCCGTTGACTGAATCATAAGCTTCGCCGATCTGAGGAATAGATCCGCTTAGCGCTTCCACCGCAGTCTTCAGTTCATACTGCTCAAACTCCGTCAGCTCTGTCTTGCTGTTGAGGTCTACAAGGATCCCGCCATAATAGTCAAGCTCCGAGGCGGTGGCCGTAATGCCGGAGATCGAGCTGTTCACCGTGTCGATCGAAGAAGCAACTGCATCGTTTGACGACTGGATCTCACTGATGAAATTGCTGAGCGTGGATTCTGCCGGAGTGATCGCGTCTGTGATCGAATTGAGCGCGTCCGTCGCAAGCTGTGCAGCTCCCCGAAGAGAATCGTCGAACAGAGAGAAAAGCTGAATCCCAAGACCTTCTGCCGCGGATCCGAGCGCGGTCATGTCTCCCTGCAGGTTGTCCTGCATGGTGGCGGCCATCTGAGAAGCAGCGCCGTCACAGTTCTCCAGGGCCTCTGTGTAATCATTAAAAGACTGGCCATTCTCAAGCGCCTGCTCGGACAGGCCAGCCATTACCGTCTGGAATTTCGAATACTGAGACTGCCCGGCGATAGTTTTCGCAAGATTGGCCTGTTCCCGGTCTGTCAGGGTTCCCCAAACCTCAGCACATCCGTTCAGGATCGACGACAGGGAATTCATATTTCCTTGCGCATCATAGACTTCTACGCCATGTTTTTTCAGTTCTGTAGCGCAGCCTTTTGTATCTGTAGCCAGTCTGGTCATGATGGCAGACAGGCCTGTGCCGGCTTCTCCACCTTTTACACCGGCATTGGCCATGACCATGAGAGCCGCCGTCGTATCTTCGACCGAGTAGCCCATGCTTGTCGCCGTGGAAGCGACGTTTTTATATGCCTCGCCCAGCTGCGCCGTGTTGGTGTTGGAGTTCGCCATAGCAAAAGCCATCTGGTCGACGAACTTCCCGGAATCAGAAGCCGAGAGCCCGAATGCGGTCAAATAGTCCGTGACGATATCCGAAGCCTGCGCGAGATCCATTTGCGAAGCCGCTGCCAGATTAAGGACACCGTCCACACCGTTAAGCATGTCCTGCGTATCCCAGCCGGCCAGAGCCATGTACCCGAACGCATCGGAGACCTGAGACGCAGAGAAGATCGTATTCCTTCCGAGGTCTTTCGCTGTGGCCTCCAGCTGGGCCATCTCGCTGGACGTTGCCCCGGAGAGTGCCTGCACGTTCGACAGGCTCGCCGTAAACTCCATGCCAAGGTTCACGACTTCCCTTGCGGCCTCTTTCAGCTTGTCAATGACTGTATGCAGAGCGTTCGAGGCAAGATCGGCCAGGATGCCCTTTGCGACCGTCCAGCCGCCGCTAGAGGCGCTTTGCGCAGCGTTTCCGGCTTCATCCGTCGCGCTCGTGACTTCGCGCAGCTGCTGCTCATTCTGTTCGAGCTCTGTATTCAGCGTATCGATCTGCGCTTTCAGCTGCTGCGCCGCCTCGGAGTCTTTCCCCTGGGACAGCGCCGCGTTGGCATATTCCGTCTGGAGCTCCGCGAGCTTAGACTTCTGCTCCGCGATCTTCGTGTTCAGCTGTTCGAGAGGCGTTGCCGCCTGCTGCTCTGCCTTCGCCTGGTCTTCGATTGCGTTGTTCGTCTCGGTCAGCTGCGTCTCAAGGTTCTGTTCCTCGGTCTTTGCTTTGCTGAGCTGAGTCTGCAGTCTGTTCGCCTGCGTGCTGTTCTCGCCATAGGCCGCTTTGGCAGCGTTCAGCTTCGCGGTCAGTGCTTCCTGCTTTGCGCGGTTCTGTTCGAGCTCCTGCTTCAGCAGAGACTGTTTCTGCTTGAGATAATCCGCGCTGTTCCCTGTGTTCCGGAACTGCGCTTCATTGAGCTGCATACCGGCACGGAGCGCCGACAGGGCAGAGTTTGCCTCTTTGATCTGGGAAGTAAACTGCTGTGTTTCAGCTGTGAATTTTACCTTTGCTTCGTTTCTGCCTGCCATCTCTTAGATCCCTCTGCCAATTGAGCCATCTTTCATACGCCTGTTTATTTGCGGCGATGGCCTTTACAAGACCAATGTCGCAATACCAGAAAACATCTTCCGGGATGCCGGCGATACACACATAAAGCATGTAGCAGTCCGCGACGCTTTCCGGCTCCACGCTCGGAAGCTCTATCGTCCCCGGCTTTTTCTTCGGCGCTTTAAATGCTTTCTGGAACTTCAGTTTTTTTCGTCAGTCTGCAGTTCCTGTATCGTCCTCCAGATCCGCGCTCTTCCGTTCTTCGCGTTCTGCAGGAACTCTTCCCACGTCATCACGTCCGGCATCTTCTCGATGTTCGCGCACAGATACGCGATATAGATCATCTCAAGGCCGTCGAGGTCTGTGATCATCCCGTCCTTAGCCAGTTCGAAATAACGTTTGTATTCTGCCTTATGCTTGGTCTTCAGCTGATTGAGCCGGTAAAAGTTCAATGTCACCTGGACCGTTCCGTTCTTCATCTCGAAATCTACGAAGTTGCTTTTCTCCATCTTTTCTCTCCTAATCGCACCACTGCACATGCCGGAGCATATGTCCGCATTCCACTGCCGCGTCCACATAGATCGGGATCCCGTACTCGTGGCAGCGCTCACAGAAGAACAGATCTTCCGAGAGCATCCCGCGGTGCTTCCCGGCGTAATTCACCCAGTCATACCATGGATATTTGATCTTCCGAAACACGTCCGCCTTGATGAGCGCGCAGCCCATCCCGCCGCCGTGGATCCGGATCTTCCTCCATCCGCTCTCGCGCATCTCCCGCATTTCCGCCGAGGTATACTCTGACTCCAGCGGGTAGTTAAAATATTTTCCGCCTCCCTCGTCATAGACTTTGCAAATGCATGTCCTTCCGCTGTACAGGTTGTTCGTGTTCCTGTGCGCGTAATACCCGAGGCAGACCTCTTGCGGATCTTCCAGAAGATTCACCAGTGCGTCCTGCCTGAGCACGACGTCATTGTCCACCATCAGGACATAATCTGCTTTCCGGTCAAGCGCGGTCTGCGCGATTTTGTTTCTGGCTGTTGCGCAATCGTACCCTCTTATGAAGTCAAATTCACACTCATGCTCACCTTTGTCGAGGTTGTAGATTGCTTTAAATGTATCCGGCATTATATTTTCAAAAGTCGGCACTGCAATCAGGATCCTCATAAATACCTCTCGAGATATTCCCGCCGGTTAATCCGCTTGTTTGTGTACCAGTCCGGGAACGAACAGTAATGCACGATGGCGGGATTGTCCGTCTGGCCGGTTACCCGCGACTCATTGAATCGCAGGTCAAGCGTTGCGATCTTGTGTTCCTCTGTCCCGAATTTGTTCCAAGCGTTTTGGTCTGCATAAGGTTGGTCGGTCGTGCTTAGGAAATCGATCATCTTCGGGACGATCTTGTCCCTGCGCATTTGCGCAAGGTTGATCAGTGCCACGCCCATGTTGTAATAGCTTTCTCCGTAAGGTCTGTACCACACCTGCCCCTCGGGGACTGCGGCGAACCACTTCCCGGTAACGTCCGTCTTCCACAGGTCTTCCAAGCTGTCGCATACGATGGTGTCAATGTCCAAGTGAATGACCTTGTTCACCGGCAGGATCTCCGGGTAACAGACCTTTAAGTGATTGATGTACCCGCCGAACGCCTCCGTCCGATGGGCTCCGATCTCAGGAAAAAACGCCTGCCCGGATATGTTGACCACTTCCACGCTCATCGGCAGGTCAAACGGCAGAGCATCGTCCTCGGCAAGGATAAAAACCCGCGTCTTCGGATTGTGCTCCGCCAATGATCTTATTGACGGCAGGAGCCAGTCATAAACATTCCGGGTCAGCGCATAAACTACATTCATCCATTCGCACCAATATGCCGCCGGAGCACCAGGCCCCGGCAGCGACTTTCATTTTGCAGTTTTCTTGGTTCTCTTCGGTTTGATCGCTTCCACGAATCCAGGAAGGTTCCGGTTGATCTCGGCGAACCGCTCTTCCGTGACATCGATCACGTCGCCCGGATAATACTGGGCCTTTGTGTGGATGTCGTTAAACCGCTTAAGGATCCTGATCTTCATGGCTCATCACCCCTCGGTTTCACCGGTAGCCCCGGTGGCACCTTCCGCCTGGAGAAGTTCGGAAGAGACCGACGTCATCCAGGTATCCGCCGTGATATCCCCGGTCGTCGGCAGTTCGTCCGCCAGAGCCTCGTACATGATCTGATCGTAGGCGTCGACGGAAAGGTTGAACTGCATCTCGACTTCAGCAACCGTGTCGCCTTCGGAAGAGACCGAGCGGCTGAACGAAGAGGATACCGCATCCGGGAAGTATTTGAACTTCTTGTCGCCGTCTTCGTCCTCGATTTCCATCGCGATCTCCACGTGCGGGATCTGTACGCGGCCAGGGAGCACACTTACGCCGCTGATCACGGAGCCGGCGGCGCCTTTGAGCATGCCCTGCATGGTGTTGTAAAGTGCCATCGGGACATGCAGAGACATCGTCAGCGTACCGGATCCGGCAGACCTGGCGATCTTTTTCACCACGACGTTGCTCTTCGCCTTCGTGATGACCTTGCGCTCATACTCTTCAGAAGCGCTGCCGGCACCGTCGATATTCGTGTAAGATTCAGCGCCGGCCGGTTTCAGCGCGACATTTTTCACTGTGTACTCAGAAAATACACCCTCAAAAATCTGATCCATTTTTATCCTCCTTCAAGGTTTTCCAGTAGTGCTTTTACACATTGCTCGATCACGGTATCGGTCGCAGCCTCAAGGCCGCGCTCCATGAACTGCTGGTTGCCGGCGTGGCTTCTGGTATTGGATCCGTCATTTGGAAAATAAAGGTATCCGTACCTGCCGCGGGCGACGACCTCGACAGCCATCGGTGAATATACATCGGTAAACGGCTGAGCCGAAGCAGCTGCCGGCGCTTTGCCTCTCCAAGTCCTTCCGGATCTCGGGATCAGCGGTTTGATCCGCTCCTCGATGGTCTTCGCGCCTTCGCTTCGGAGCGCCTGATCAATGATCGGCCCCGGAGTGGCGATCTTCTCCATCATCTTATTGAGCTCGTCAAAAGCCTCTGCTCCGGTAATCTCCCAGTTAGCCACCGTCGTCCACCTTCTTCGCCTTCTTCAGCGGGATGTTACAGATCTCGACTACGCTCTGCGTGTCTCCGCGCGTCACATAGTCGAAAGTAATATCCCCGGCAAGCGTGAGCCCCGGGATCGCGTCTTTCAGCGCCTTCACCACCGCGACCTCATAGCCTTCCATGATGTAATCTTCATGGACGACATGGACCTCATACCGGTCCGTGAAGCGGTGATTATTCTCGCTGGTAACGGTCCGCCGGTTGAACACGAAATAGTTCCACTCCGGAAGGCTCTGCCTGTTGCAGACTCCGTAGTAGACCCCGCCGCTCATAGGATATTCGGTATCTTCCGCCAAAGTCTCCAGCACGCCCTTGATCGAATCAAGCATATTCATAAATTCCTGTTCTCCTGCATGTAAACGAACATGCGCATGTTGTTGATGTCCGGATCGACCTCATAAACGTCATAAAGCGTAGTGCCTATGATCGCCTGCAGCCGTGCGGAAACATCCGGATGATACGGGCACCGGATCTTAAGGTCCAGCGTCTTGTCACGGCTGTAAGCGAAGTCCAGATCCTGCTGGCGGTGCGTCATCCGGTCATAAGCCAGTTTGACCACTTCCTCGGTATCGCTTTCGGCCCGTGTGTTCTTCGGCGCGGAGAACGAAGATACGTTCGTTCCAAGCGGCTTCACGAACTTCACATAGCCGTCACGATAAGCGCAGATCTGTTTACTCGTTCTCATCGGTCTCCTCCAGATTGATCGGATCCACATGAAACTGCCGCGCGATCGTCAGCGGCTTCCCGTAGGCTTCCATGAACTCCGCCTCTGTGAGCCCGTTGTAAAGGTACAGGCAAAGGTTGAGGTAAAGGTCAAGGTCACGGCCGGATGCGGTAGTAGTATAATCCACCTCCGCACCCAGCAGGTCGTTCAGCATTGACGCGGCGCGGCTCATGATGCCTTCCACCTCTGCCGTCGTTTCCTCGGAAGACCATGTGATTTTCAGATGCCGCAGCACGGCAGCGGTAAGTTCAGCATCAGTCATGTGTTATTCTCCTTATCCCTCGGTTGCACCCGTCGCGCCCGTCGCGCCTTCTACCAGCTTGACATTGATGTACGCCGGATCAAGGTTCGCGATGTTAAGCAGCGCGAAGGAGCTGTTGTCGAACGCACGGCCGTTCGCATAGGTCAGGCACTTGAAGGTGCGCATATCCTCAACGAACTTATACTCGTCAGAGACTTCGACGCCGCCGGTCTTCGGAGCACCGAGGCCGACCGTGTACTCATTCATGAAGCCGATGACCGCGGAACCGGTCGTAAGGCCTGCGCACGGATAGACCGCCGTCGGGATCGGGAACAGACCGCCAACATACTGGCCGGCAGTGTTGAGCACCGTCGTGGCCGGCATGATCTTCTTGAGGTAGTCAACCGGGTTGCAGGCGATTCCCAGGCTGCGGAGATCGCTCTTGGGTTTCCCGCCGTCCGTGATGAGAATGTTGTCAGCGATAAGAGCGCCGTAGCTTTCCGGAGTGAAATCCGTAACAGCAACAGCCGTCTTCTGCGCATACACGCCGCTGGTAACGACCGCCTGCGCGTCGACCTTGCGGTCCATGCCGATCGGTTTGCCGTTGCCGTCGCCGGTCACGATCGCGGTCTCAAGGGCCGTAGCTATCGCTTCCGTGATGATCGTGCGAACATAGTTGTCGAGGAAGGTCGCGCCCATGCGGACCAGATCGAGCGGAAGCAGAGCGTAGCAGCTGAGCTTCGCGAGCGTCATGTCGGCAACTTTGAAGTCGCTCGTGATCGCCTGGGAGATCTGCGCCGGGATCGCGGACCAGGTCGCATTCTGCGCGGTGTGGTTGTTCAGGACGAGCTTCGTGCTGTAGCCGGTGTTCTGGAAATTGACCGCGTTAAGAAGCGGATGCTCCTGGGTGAGGTTTTTGTAAACGTCGTTGATGATGGTGACCGGCAGGCTCGGGATGATGTCTGCAAAGCCGGCAGCGTTGACAGATTCTGCTCTCTTGGCCAGAGAAGCATAGAAGGCTTTCTCTTCCGTGGTCAGCACGCGATAGCCGCGGGCGGAAAGAGCCTGCGCGTCATTCGCATAGGTCTCATATTCCGTGACCATCTGGTTGAAGATCGCCTCGCTCCATTTCTCGGCAGCAGCCTGGACTTCCGCTTCATTGTCAGAACCCCACGCAGCGACCATGTCTACTGTTGCTTTCGCGACAGCTTCGTTCTTGTAAAGATCTTTCATGTTTTCGTCCTCCTGGAATTAATAAAAACGTTTAAAGAAGCGCTCTGCCGCGATCATGCGGTCAGCGCGCTGCATCGGTGCTCCGGCGGCCGGTTCATTCTCCTGCTCACCTTCGCCATCTTCGTCATCGGGTTCCTCTTCCGGAGTCTCTTCGGCTTCTTCGGCCGGCTCGTCCTCCGGGTCTTCCTGCGGCTCTTCTTCCGGATCCTCTTCGTCTGCCTCCGCGATCCGGTCGACAAAGCCATATTTCAGCGCTTCTTTCGGTGTGAGCATCTTCTCCTCTTTCATGAGGGCGATGAGCTCTTCTTCAGACAGTGAACACTTTTCAAGGAAAATATTGCGATTACTTTCCATGAGCTTGTCCAGGTCATCAGCGACGGCCCGCAGATCATCCGCGTTGCCCATGGCGATCGTCCATGCATTGTGCACCAGCATCGTGGTGCCGACGTTCATGATCCTCTCGTCACAGGCCATCAGGATGAAAGTTGCCGCAGAAAAAGCGCGTCCGTCAACGATGCCGATCTTGTGGATCGGTGCCGCTTTCAGCTGGTTGTAGATCGCGGTTCCCTCGAACGCATCGCCGCCCTCGGAATTGATGTGCACTTCAAGCGTTGCCCCGTCCGGGATCTCCGCAAGCTTCTCAGCGAAGTAAGCCGCGGATGTTTCGGACTTGTTGCCGTCCCAATCTTCCCCTCGGCGGATCGCGTCATTGACGAACAGTTTGAATGTCTCTCCTTTCTGCTGGAAGAGACAGTTAAACTTTCTATAGTTCTTCATGTGGTTGTTTCACCTCCTTCCTTCTCATAGTTCTTCGTCAGAATATGCTGATTAAGCCAGTTATCCGCGTCTTCCGGATCTCCTGCAGGATCCCAGTCTGCCGCACGTCTCACTTCGTTTACGCTCGCAAAGCCTGACGAAATGAGCTTATCGACATCGGATGCCATGCCGAAGATGTCGAAATGTTTGATCTTGGATGTATCCACGCGGTAATAGTTGCCTTTAATGAATTCGTCCTTTCCGTAAGCCGCCGTCAGCGTCTTGCTGATCATGTCGGCGGTCGGATCCACGACGAACGTGAGGAACTGCGTCACAAGATCGGAGATGTTATAGTTCCCTGTAGTCATCAGTCCCGGCGGGATGTGATACGCTCTTGATACCAGGTCGAAGACTTCGTTGATCAGCTTGATGTTGTCCTCGGCGTTTACCCTGGTGCCGACGGAGTTGTTCGTTGTGACCGGTTCGAGCGTCTTGTCTGTATATTCCACGAAAACATTCGTATCACCGTCTACATAGGAGCGGATCGCGTTCTTCAGCTTGTTCTGCCATTCCTTCTGGAACTCCGGGTTGCCCGCTTCCCTCGCGTCGATCTTGAACTTCCAGCGCTGTACGTTGGAGTCTTTGAAGTGCGTCAAGGCGCTGCTGATAATGCTCCCGAGATCGGAATACATGTTAGCGACCGCGAGATTCGCCTGATTCTGCTCCAGCTTAAAGATCATAACTTCTTTCGCCGTGAAGGTCTTGTTGAGGGCAAGGTCGTCCACGACCACACCGTCATACAAATTTCCCGCGGCTTTGAACGGTCTTTTCTCTCGGATCTGGTAGCTGTCCGCGCAATAAAGGTTCCCGTTCGACACAAAAACGAATGCGCCCTTGTCACTATCGGCATATAGCATCCGCTCAATGACCTTGTGCCAGAACCGTGAAGCGCTTTCGTTCACGTTCGCCTGCACGTTCAGCGAATACCAGTTCTCATTCCTGACCTGCTTCCCGTTCTCATACACAAGGATCTCGCACTGAGAGATTGCATTCGCGATCAGCGACACCGCCGAATACATAGCCAGTTCTTTGATATAGACCGTCTCGGGCACGTTGATGACGATCTCGCCGTCAAGGTATCCGCTCTTTCCAAACAGCGCGTCTCTCAGCGTATCTGTCCAGCTCATCTGTTTCCTCCGTCAAAAAGTAATATCCATCCACTCGGGGATCCTGCTCGGCCGGTCCTTCAGCTCTGCCTCCGGGACCATCGACGCGACCAGCGCCATGAAAGGATCCGTCTTCCGGCTCTTGCCTTCGATCTTGGCATAAACAAAGGAGCCTTTGTCGGCTCCCGCGTCTTTCCCGTATCGGATCATCTTTGTGTTATTTGCAGCCCACCGGAGCACCGGATTGTCTCCCCAGTGGAAATATCTGTTCAAAAAGCAGTGATCAATGACCGGTACCACCCGGAGAATGTCGAGCTGCTTGATCAGGATCAGGTTCCTGTTCTCCTTGCTGAATCCAATCTTTGCAAGCGCGTCGGATAACAGCGAGTATCTGTAATTATCGATCGCGACTGTGCTGATATTGTACCGTCTGCCCATTTCCTGGATATAATCGGCCACGATCGACGGATGGATCTCGACATCATCCACGTAGTCCAGATACTCCGTCTTCACCCATTCGCGCCATGGTGCTTTGATCCGCGGAATGTCCTTCGATGCGGAGCAGATCCACGCCTTGTTGATGTCATACCGGTCATTCCCGTTTTTGAAGTGCAGATTGACCGCCATCCAGTCCGTTGTCTTCGAATAGTCGACCCCGACTGTGCAGTCCCATCCCTTCAGATCCGGGATCTCCTGGTCTGTTGCTTTTATCAGTTCCCACTCGGCCACTGCTGTCTCCTTTGCCGTCTCCGGAAGGTTCATCCGCTTTGACATGAAAGCCGGCAGCCGGTCCGGGTTCTTCTTCCATTCGGCATATTCCTTCCTGGTCTCCATCAGCAGATGAGGAAGATAAGGCAGTGAAGGATTTGCCTTCACCCACATCGCCTCAGTATCTACTTCCTTCCGGTCATCCAGCCGGCAGATAAACGGCAGCAGACCGTTATCATCTGCACCGGCCTGCAGGATGTCTTCGGCATCAGCGATCAGATCGTCGAGCGGTCCTTCTCTCACATCTCCATTCGTCGTGTAGTAGGACCGCCGAGGGTGCTGCTTTTTCCCCATGCCGGTGGTAAATACATTGATATTGTCATAGTTCTGGTACTGATGGATCTCATTGAAGATCACGATCCCGCTCCGGAGCCCGTCCTTGCCTTTAGGGCTGTTCGTGCGGCCTTTGATCACGGAATTCGTTGCCGTGCACTTGATCCTCTCAAGCGTCCAGTTATAAAACTTTCGGACCTTTTTCTGAACACCTGGTCGTTCAAAGAAAGCCGTCAGGTCCTGCACCGGGCGGACAGCCTGCTCCTCGTTGTTAGCGCAGATGTCCACATCATACTCGCGGATCCCGTTGTACGGGCTTGTAAGCAGGAAGCTCTCTACTGCAATCGTTCCATCTTTCCCCGCGCCGCGGCCTATCATGCAAAAAAGATCCGGCCATCTTGGCTGTCCGGTCTGGATCCAGTAGGTGCAGTCATGCAGCGCGATCACGAACCGCTGCCACGGAAACAATTCAAAGGGCACGTACTTCTC
>CAMIVF010000021.1 GCA_946401715.1 uncultured Clostridia bacterium
AGATCCGTTCTTTCCTGATTGAAAAACTGTCGGTCACCGTCGGGCATCTGGCGTCGAACCTGGGCGTGATTGAGCTCACGATGGCACTTCATCTGATTATGACATTGCCGCAGGACAAGATTGTGTGGGATGTCGGACATCAGTCTTACACGCATAAGATCCTGACCGGACGCAAGGAAGGATTTGATACCCTGCGCAAAATCGGGGGACTGTCGGGATTTCCCAAGAGAGAAGAGAGCGCCTGCGATGTCTTTGACACCGGTCACAGCTCGACCTCTGTCTCCGCGGCGCTGGGGATTGCGCAGGCGAGAGACCTTGCGGGAGACGACTGCTGTGTCGCGGCAGTCATCGGAGATGGTTCCTTTACCGGAGGCATGGTGTATGAGGCGCTGAACAACGTCTCCAGACTGAAGACCAATTTCATTATCATCCTGAATGACAACGGGATGTCGATCTCCGAGAATGTCGGAGGTTTTTCTTCTTATCTTTCCACCATACGAACCAATGATGCCTATACCAGCCTGAAGCGGGCGGCGGAGGATGCGCTCAGACAAAAGGATGGCGGCGAAGCTGCGATCAGGAAGCTGCGCGGCATGAAGAATAACCTGAAGTCTTTGCTGCTGCCGGGCTCTTTTTTCGAGCAGCTCGGCATCAAGTACTTCGGACCGATCGACGGATACAACATCGACCGGATGGTGACCGTCTTCCAGAATGCGAAGAAGGTCAGGGGGCCGGTGATTGTCCACGTGCTGACGCAGAAGGGCAAGGGATATCCGCCCGCAGAGCGTATGCCGGCAAGGTTCCACGGAACCGGCCCGTTCGATATCGAAACCGGACTTCCCACAAAAAAGAAGGAGAAGGCTGACTGGAGCGATATTTTCAGTACGGTCATGTGCAAGGAAGGGAAGAAGACACCGAATCTGTGCGCAGTGACGGCCGCGATGCCGGACGGAACCGGCCTGAAACGCTTCCGCGGAATGTATCCCAGCCGTTTCTTTGATGTGGGCATAGCGGAGGAACACGCGGTAACCTTCTGTGCGGGGCTTGCGGTCGGCGGCCGGATTCCTGTGTTCGCCGTCTATTCGTCCTTCCTGCAAAGGGGCTTTGACCAGATTGTGCATGACGTATGTCTGCAGAACCTGCATGTCATATTTGCGATCGACCGCGGCGGGCTTGTCGGAGCGGACGGAGAGACGCATCAGGGGATCTTTGACCTTTCTTATCTGTCGCTGATTCCCAACATCTGCGTCCTAGCGCCCAAGAACAAATGGGAGCTTGCGGATATGCTGAAGTGGGCGGTCAGGAAGACCACGTTCCCTGTGGCGATCCGGTATCCGCGCGGCAGCGCGTATGACGGACTGGAGGAATTCCGGGCGCCGATCCAGTACGGCAAATGGGAGATTCTCTACGATGAGTCCGACATCTGCCTGCTTGCGGTGGGAAGCATGGTGGAGACAGCGCTCGAGGTCCGCTCGATCCTGAAGAAGGAGGGCGCGAACTGCACCCTGATCAACTGCCGCTTTGTCAAGCCGCTTGATGAAGAGGTGCTGCAGGCTGCGGCCGGTGAGCATAACCTGCTTGTCACACTGGAGGAAAATGTCGAGACGGGCGGTTTCGGAAGCCAGGTGCTTACCTGCCTGAATGACATGGGGATCAAGGTGCCGCTTGAGCGGATCGCACTTCCGGACGCATACATCGAAGCGGGTTCGGTTGAGCTTCTCCGGAAGGAGACTGCGCTGGACGCGGAGAGTATCTACAAGAGGATCCGGACGCGAATGATTGGACTTTACTCATGAAAGAGAGACTGGATATCTTACTCGTGCGGGGCGGATTCTTTCCTTCCAGAGAGAAGGCAAAAGCCGTCATCATGGCGGGGCAGGTCTATGTCAACGGACAGAAGGAAGACAAGGCCGGCATGAAGTTCGACACAGACGCTGAGATCGAGGTGCGCGGCAAGGCGCTGCGTTATGTCAGCCGCGGCGGCCTGAAGCTGGAGAAGGCGATCGAAAGCTTCGGCATCGAACTTGTCGGTAAGGTCTGCATGGACGTCGGGGCATCCACCGGCGGGTTTACAGACTGCATGCTGCAGAACGGAGCGGCAAGAGTGTATGCCGTAGACGTCGGACACGGGCAGCTGGACTGGAAGCTCAGGGAAGATGACAGAGTCATCTGCATGGAACGCTTCAACGCGCGGGAACTGTCCCCTGCTGACATTCCGGAGAAAATCCGGTTCAGTTCCATCGATGTGTCATTTATCTCTCTGAAGCTGATTCTTCCGGCGGTGCTGTCTGTCCTGGACGATACAGGAGAGATCGCGGCGCTCATCAAGCCGCAGTTTGAAGCCGGACGCGAGAAGGTCGGAAAGAAGGGCGTTGTCCGCGACCGGAAGGTGCACGAAGAAGTGATCCGGAAAGTGCTGGACGAAGCCGCCGCAATCGGCCTCACAGCGACAGGCCTCACATGGTCGCCGATCACCGGGCCCGAAGGAAACATCGAATACCTGGCGCATTTTGTGAAGGCGTCATCCGGGGAAAATGCAATCGCCGAAGCACAGATTGGGAGGACGGTGCAGCTTTCTCATGAAGCACTGTCATCCGACTGAGCAAACGATCGCACAGGAGGCCGGTGATGCGGCCGCATGCGCGATCGCAGGCTGGCCGGCGGCAATGCAGCGCATGCGCGGCCGCAGCCTGGCCGGCGGCGGACTGGATGCATCACCTGGGGGAAAAGGGGCTGGAATATGAATGGCTTCTACGTAATTACAAACCGGTCAAAGAAGGACGCCGCGAAGGAAGCGGAGTTCATCAGGCAGTATCTGGAAGAGAGGGGCTGTACATGCTGTGTGCAGAGTGAATGCGGGCATACGCATTCAGACAGCATGCGGTATACCGATGCGTCCGCGATTCCAAAAGAAGTAGAGTGCATCATCGCGCTGGGCGGTGACGGCACGCTGCTGCATGCTTCCCGCGACCTGGTGGATACGTCCCTTCCCCTTCTGGGCGTGAACCTTGGAACACTCGGCTATCTGGCGGAGATCGAACACACCAATATCGCACCGACGCTTGACCGGCTGATCGCTGATGATTTCTTCATCGAGGACCGGATGATGCTGCAGGGAACCGTCGTTACCGCCTCCGGGGAAAAGGTACAGGACATCGCGCTGAATGACATTGTCATTTCCCGGCACGGCAGACTGCGGGTGGTAGACTTCAATGTCTATGTCGATGATGTGTTCCTGTGCTCCTACCGGGCAGACGGCATCATCGTATCCACGCCGACCGGATCGACAGGCTACAGCCTTTCCGCCGGCGGACCGATCGTTTCACCGGACGCTTCTTTGATTCTTCTGACACCGCTTGCACCCCATACACTGATCTCAAGGACCATCGTCCTTCCGGAAAACGTGGTTGTGTCTGTTGAAATCGGCAATGTGCGCGCTGAAGAGGAGGGCGGTGCGGAGGCTTCCTTTGACGGAGATACCTTCCTGGTTCCCGAAAACGGGGGAAGGATCGTTATCTCCAGGTCTGACAAGAAAACGCATTTCATCCGCATGAACCATACCAGCTTTGTTGAGAACCTGAGAGAGAAGCTTGGCCCGTAACAAAAACAGACAGCAAGGAGAGACGGATATATGACAAAGATCAAAAGACAGGCAAAGATTCTGGAACTGATCGCCAGGTACGAGATCGAGACGCAGGACGAGCTGGCCAGATACCTGAGAGCGGAAGGCTGTGATGTGACGCAGGCGACTGTCTCCCGCGATATCCGCGAACTGAAGCTGATGAAGATCTCGACAGGCGGGGGCCGTCAGAGATACACCGCGATCGAATCCAGTACGGAGAAACTTGCGGAAAAGTACCTCAGGGTACTGCGGGACGGATTCGTGGAAATGGACCAGGCCGGGAATCTGGTTGTGATCCGGACGGTATCCGGCATGGCAATGGCAGTTGCCGCCGCGCTGGACGCGATGAACTGGTCGGAGATCGCAGGCTGCATTGCCGGAGACGATACCATCTTCTGTGCGGTTCACACGCAGGAGGAAGCAGAGCGGGTCATGGAGAAGATCCGCGAAAGCGCACTGTAATCAAGAGAGAGACGCTAAGGAAATACAATGCTAAGAAGCATCTATGTCAAAAATCTGGCCCTGATCGACGAGGAAGAAATACTGCTGGAAGACGGGCTGAATATTCTGACCGGCGAGACGGGCGCGGGAAAGTCCATCCTGATCGGTTCTGTCAGCGCGGCGCTGGGGACCGGTTCCCTGAAGGATCTGGTGCAGGAAGGCGCGGAGTCTGCAAGTGTCGAGCTGACTTTTGAGACACCGTCTGAGGAGGTGTCCCGTCTTCTGGAAGAGATGGATCTTCCCCTGATGGATGGCCTCGTGCTGATCACGAGAAGCTGGAGAAATGGGCGCAGCATCAGCCGGATCAATGGGGAAACCGCTACGATTGCAAAGGTACGTGAGATTGCGCAGCGGCTGATCGATATCCATGGCCAGCATGAGCATCAGTCGCTGCTGTATCCGAAGTATCATCTCGAGCTGGTGGATTCCTTCGCGGATAAAGAGCTTGGAAGATGGAAGGATGCCTGCAGGGCGCATTACCGGGACTGGAAAGAGACCGGGCGCGAGCTGGAGCAGGCTTTGAGCGATGAGAGAGACCGCGTCAAGCAGATCGACTTTCTGAGTTACGAGATCAGCGAGATCGACGATGCGGCGCTGGCTGTGGGAGAGGACGAGGAGCTTGAGGCAAGGTACCGCAGGCTGTCCAATGCGCAGAAGATTCTGGAGACGGCCGGAGAGGCGGAACAGCTGACCGGGAGTGACAACGGCGCTTTGAGAGATCTGTCGGCCGCTTCCGGCCTTCTGGCGCGGATCAGCGACCTGGACGATGTGCTCCGGGATATGAGCACGATGCTGGTGCAGCTGGAAGATCTGTGCATGGATTTCAACAGAAGCCTGAATGCATTTCTCGATGACTTCCAGTATGATGAAAGAGAGCTGGACGAGATTGCGAACAGACTCGACCTGATCAACCGGCTGAAGATGAAGTACGGAAAGACGATTCCGGAGATTCTGCAGTACCGCGACGCGCAGAGCAAAACGCTCGAGAAGCTTCAGGACTATGACGCTTACGTCGCCGGACTGAAGGCGCGTCTTCAGGAGAGCGGGAAGAAACTGTCAGAAGACTGCGCAGCCATCACTGTGCTGCGGAAGAAATCCGCGAAGGAACTGGCGGAGCAGATCAGGGAATCGCTGGAAGAACTCAACTTCCTGGACGTACGGTTCGAAATCGCATTTTCGCCGCTGAAGGAAATGACAGAGAACGGAGCGGACGAGGTGGTGTTTCTGATCTCCACGAATCCCGGCATGGCGCCCCGCCCGCTGCAGAGTGTGGCGTCCGGCGGCGAGCTGTCCAGGATCATGCTCGGCATCAAGACGGTCATGGCTGCGAAGGATTCGGTCGGGACGATGATCTTCGACGAGATCGATACCGGAATCAGCGGAAGAACCGCCCAGAAGGTTTCCGAGAAGATGGCAAAGCTCGCGTCGAAAAGACAGGTCATCGCCATCACGCACCTGGCACAGATCGCGTCGATGGCGGACACACATTTCCTGATTGAAAAGCAGGTAGAAGAAGGAACAACCCGCACGCATGTCAGAAAACTGAAAGAGCAGGAAATCACAGGAGAGCTGGCAAGGATCCTGGGCGGCGCGAAGATTACGGATACCGTCCTGAAGAGTGCGGAAGAGATGAAACGTCTGGCGGACGCCGGAAAACAAAGAAACAGGAATTCATAATCATTCCGGACAGAAGAGTCACACACAACACGACAAGGAGGAAGGCTGGAGATGAAAATTGCAATCGGAAATGATCACAGTGCAGTGCAGCTTCGAGAGGTCATCAGCGCACATCTGAAAGAGCGCGGATACGAAGTGGAAGAGGTCGGAACCTTTTCGACGGAGAGCAGCAACTATCCGGAGTGGGGCGAGAAGGTAGCGAGAAAGGTCGTCGCGAAGGAAGCGGATCTGGGCATCGCGATCTGCGGTACCGGCGTCGGCATCTCCATCGCATGCAACAAGGTGAAGGGAATCCGCGCGGTAGTCTGCAGCGAACCCTACAGCGCAAGGCTGTCCCGCCAGCACAATAACGCCAATGTGCTGTGCTTCGGTGCCCGCGTTGTCGGAACGGAGCTTGCGAAAATGATCGTTGACGAGTGGCTGGATGCGGAATTCCAGGGCGGGAGACATCAGATGCGGATCGATATGATCTCCAGGATCGAGCAGGGCGACTGAGAATCCATCAGCAGAATTGATCAGATCTCTGCGGCAGGCAGAAAGCGAATGCCCAGAAATGAAATGTATTGAACAATAACCCAATCAAAAGATTTCCCGACGGCAGCAACCGTCGGGAAATCTTTTTGAAACATCCGGGACTCAGCCCATCACAGCCGTTACGTTGAATTCCGTGACGCCTTCTTCGAACGGAACCACATTGCCGTCGACCTTGCGTCCGTTGACGATCAGCTCCTTCACGCCCTTCTGCACGTGATCCGGATTCTTGATCTGGATATGATACTGCGCGCCGCGGTACTTTCTCTCGATGGAATAATCACCGAAGTCTGCCGGTACGCAGGGATCGATCCGAAGTCCGTCATAATCCGGCTGGATGCCCAGGATAAACTGTGAGATGTTTACGAAGGTCCAGGCAGCCGTACCTGTGAGCCAGCTGTTCTTGCCCTGGCCGAAGAACTTTGCGTCCTTACCTGCGACCATCTGGCTGTAAACATAAGGCTCGGTGCAATGAATCTCGGAGATCTCCTCGATGTAGGCCGGGCAGGTCTTCTTGTAGATCTCAAAGGCACGGTCGCCATGTCCGCAGACCGTCTCGGCGATGGAAACCCACGGATTGTTGTGGCAGAAGATGCCGCCGTTCTCCTTGTATCCCGGCGGATAGGAGGAGATCTCGCCGAGATTCAGGTAGTAGTGCGTGTAGCACGGCTGCAGGATCATGATGCCGTACTTGGTATCCAGATACTTCTCGACAGAAGCGAGCGCCTGCTGGGCTTTGCCTTCCTTCACGCCGATGCCGGCCAGTACACAGAAGCCCTGCGGCTCGATGAAAATTTTTCCTTCTTCGCATTCGGAAGAACCAACCTTGTCTCCGTTCGCGTCGTAGGCACGGACAAACCACTCGCCGTCCCAGCCGGCATCAAGCGCCGCGTCATACATTGCCTTTACTTCGGCCTGTGCCTCGGCGGCCTTCTCCGTCAGTCCTCTGTGCAGGCACATCTGCCTGTACTCTTCACCGTACTTGACGAACATGCCGGCAATGAATACGGATTCCGCGACCGGGCCTTCGCTTGGGCCGCTGGTCTGGAAGGATTCTCCGGGCGTGTCGGAGAAGCAGTTCAGGTTCAGGCAGTCATTCCAGTCCGCGCGTCCGATCAGCGGCAGGTTGTGCGGACCTTTGTGGCTGACGATGTAGTCAAATGACCTGGTGAGGTGCTCGAACAGAGGGACTTTGGTGGATTCGTCATTGTCAAACGGCACCATCTCGTCAAGGATCGAGAAGTCACCGGTTTCCTTGATATAAGCAGCAGTGCCGGCGATCAGCCACAGCGGGTCATCGTTGAAGCCGGAGCCGATGTCGGAATTGCCTCTCTTGGTAAGCGGCTGGTACTGATGATAAGCGCTGCCGTCCGCAAACTGCGTGGAAGCGATATCGATGATTCTCTCGCGAGCCTTCTCCGGAATCAGGTGGACGAAGCCAAGCAGATCCTGGTTGGAATCGCGGAAGCCCATGCCGCGGCCGATGCCTGACTCATAGTAGGAAGTCGAACGGGACATGTTGAAGGTGACCATGCACTGATACTGGTTCCAGATATTCACCATGCGGTTGACTTTTTCATCCGCACTGTTCACACTGTATCCGGACAGGAGAGAAGACCAGTAGTCATTCAGCGCGGCAAATTCTTTGTCAACGTCTTCTTTGGTCTGATACTTCGCAAGAAGCGCATTGGCGGGCGCCTTATTAATGACATTGGCGGACTCCCACTTCTGGTCGTTCGGATTCTCCGCGTATCCAAGGACGAAGACGAACGTCTTCTCCTCACCGGGCGCAAGCTTCACATCCAACTCATGCGCAGCGATCGGATACCATCCGCTGGCCACGGAATTGGTGCAGCCGCCGTTCTCGATGGCTTCCGGATTCGAAGCAGCGCGGTAAGTTCCGATAAAAGCATCTCTCGATGTGTCAAATGCAGCCGCCTTTTCATTGACAGAGAAGTAGGAGTAATGATTCCGGCGCTCTCTGTATTCCGTCTTATGGAAAATGGTCGAGCCGATGATCTCAACTTCACCGGTGGAAAGATTCCTCTGGTAGTTGGTCATGTCGTCGAGCGCATTCCACAGGCAGAATTCCACATAAGAATACACCTTGAAAGACTTCTCCTGATCACTGTCATTCTTCAGGGTCAGGCAGTTGATCTCGCAGGTGTCATGAAGCGGAACGAAATTCAGCAGGTTCGCGCTCAGACCGTTCTTAGAGGAAAGGAAACGCGTGTAACCGATGCCGTGATGACATTCATAGGAATCAAGCTCAGTCTGCGTCGGCTGCCAGCCGGGGTTCCAGACCGATCCGCCTTCGGCGATGTAATAGTACTTGCCGTTGGAATCATACGGCACGTTGTTGTAGCGGTAACGGGTGATGCGGAGCATCTTGGCATCCTTATAGAAGCTGTAACCGCCGCAGGTGTTGGAAACAATAGAGAAGAAATCATTGCATCCAAGATAGTTGATCCAGGGAAGTGGTGTTTTGGGGGTCGTGATGACGTACTCGCGTGCGGCATCATCAAAATAGCCGTATTTCATGGATTGGTCTCCTTTATAGAAAACGTTTAAGTTGCACTCTGAATGCAGTATAAGCCGAAATGTGCAGAAAAGCAATCGGTTTTCCGTCGGATTCACTGTGAAAAACTACCAAAAATTAATACCAAAAACTGTAGAAAACGTCAAAACAAGATTATGCACTGTTTTTTTAAAGCCAAATTGGTTGATTTTTTACGAAAATATAAGCTATAATGGCACTACGAAAACGTTTTCATTAATGAAAAACCAGGTAGCCTGAGTTTAAACGTTTTCGCCAAGGAGGACCGGCTATGGTTTCGATGAAAGATATTGCCGCTAAATGCGGGGTTTCTGTTGCGACGGTCAGCAAGGCGCTGAACGGATACAGTGACATCGGAAAGAAGAAGAGAGAAGAGATTCAGGCAGTCGCGAAAGAGATGGGATACTTCCCGAATTCTTCCGCCAGGGCGCTGAAAACGAACCGGTCCTATGATCTGGGGATTCTCTTTTCTGACAACCTGCACAGCGGCCTGACGCACGACTACTTCGCAGCGATTCTGGACAGCTTTAAGGTGACCGCGGAAGCGAGCGGATATGACATCACATTTACGTCCATGAATATGGTCGCGAACCGCAGAATGAGCTATTACGAGCACTGCAGGTACAGAGGTCTGGACGGTGTCGTGATCGCGAACATCGACTTTACGACGCCCGAGGTGCTGGAGCTTGTGCGCTCCTCCCTTCCTGTCGTCACGATCGACTTCACATTTGACGGAAGGATCGCGATTGTTTCCGACAACGTCAAGGGCATGAAGGACCTGGTCGACTATGTCTGCAGTCTTGGACATACGAAGATTGCTTACATACACGGCGACGAAAACTCAGTGACCAGAGACCGGCTTTCCAGTTTCCACAGAGCGCTGTATTACCACGGCATCGCCGCGCCGGACGAATATATCCTCAAGTCAAGATACCGTGACGGAGAGACGACGATGCGGCGGATGGAAGAACTGCTCTCACTGACTGACCGTCCGACCTGCGTATTTACCCCTGATGATTTCTCGGCGGTCGGTGCGTACCATGCGGTGCAGGAGGCCGGGCTGCGTGTCCCGGAGGATATTTCGATCGTTGGATACGACGGAATTCCCATGTCCCAGGCATTGTTCCCGAAACTTACAACACTGCGTCAGGATACGAAACAGATCGGAAAGAAAGCGGCCCAGGAACTGATCTCCTTAATCGAGACGCCGAAGACAACCCTGATTGAGAAGTGCCTGATCGAAGGAGAACTGGTCGAAGGCGGGTCGGTCATGAATCTGGCATCAACGTTAGTCACTTGAATATTGTATGATTTCTGATAGAATAACAGAAACTGAATCCTTGCAGCGGATCTGTATGCCGCTCCTTGCCTGGTACGGGAAAAACCGCCGGGAACTGGAGTGGAGACAGCAGCCGCTGCCTTACTATGTCTGGGTCAGTGAGATCATGCTTCAGCAGACGCGTGTGGAAGCAGTCAAGCCATATTTTTCCAGATTCATCGAAGCGCTTCCCACGATCCATGACCTTGCGGTGTGTGAGGAAGACAGGCTCCTCAAGCTGTGGGAAGGCCTTGGCTATTACAGCCGCGTGCGGAACATGAAGAAGGCAGCCGAGGTGGTGCTTCACGAATACGGCGGCGAGCTGCCCAAGGATGCTGCGGCGCTCAAACGCCTGCCGGGAATCGGTTCCTATACAGCCGGAGCGATCGCGTCGATTGCGTATGGCCTGCCGGAACCTGCGGTGGATGGCAATGTGCTCCGGGTTCTGACAAGGATCCTGGCAGTGGAAGACTGCATCGATGATCCTCGTGTGAAAGCAGGATTTGAGCAGCTGGTGAAGGCGCTTCTTGTGGAAAGGACACAAGGGGCGAAACAAACCAGTGCAGACGGGAACCCCGGAAAAGACACAATCCGTTTCCTTCCCGGAGAGTTCAACCAGGCGCTGATGGAACTGGGCGCGGTTGTGTGCCTGCCGAACGGATCGCCGCTCTGCGGCCAGTGTCCGGTTGCCGGACAGTGCCTTGCATACCAGCGGTACCTGACAGACACCATTCCGGTCCGTAAAAAGAAAAAATCACGCAGGGTCGAAAAAAAGACCGTGCTCGTGATCCGGGATTCGGAGCGGACCATGATCAGGAAAAGACCAGGCCGCGGCTTGCTTGCCGGCCTGTGGGAGTTTCCCTGCTTCGAAGGACACCTTTCGCCGGAAGAAGCGCTCCTGAAGACAGAAGAGGTCGGGGCGTCCCCCGTCAGGATCCTCCCGCTGCCGTCTTACAGACACATTTTCACGCATGTGGAATGGGAGATGACGGGGTATCAGATCCTGGTGGAGGAGATGGAACCCGGTGAGACACAACCCGCAAAGATGGAGCCTGAAACATCTGCGGAAGGTGCAGGTCATAAATCCGGAAAAACGGACCGGGAAAGAAATCAGGATACTGAGAAAAAAACGGAGAATGGTTTTCTGACCGTAGAGATCCGGCAGATGGAACAGGATTACCCGATTCCGTCCGCATATGCCAGATACACTGCCGCGCTGGGCGGCGGAAGATCATAACAGCATGATGAGGGTACCGTAAAACAGGAGAAGAACATGAAGATACTTTCAGTCGCAATTCCGTGCTTCAACTCGGAAGCGTATATGAGAAAATCAATCGAGTCCCTTCTTCCCGGCGGGGAGGACATAGAGATTCTGATCATCGATGATGGCTCGAAGAAGGATAATACGCTGCAGATCGCAAAGAAGTATGAACAGCGCTATCCCGGCATCGTGCGTGCCATTCACCAGGAGAACAAAGGGCATGGAGGCGCTGTCAACACAGGAATCCGTGAAGCGACAGGCCTGTACTTCAAGGTGGTCGACTCGGATGACTGGGTGGATTCGAGAGCCCTTCTGCGCATCATCAAGCGCCTGAAAATGCTCGAGGACAGGGGCACGCCCATCGATATGATGCTCACCAATTTTGTCTATGACAAAGAAGGCGTGTGGCATAAGAACGTCATGCAGTTCCGTCATGCATTTCCGCAGAACCGCATCATCTCATGGGATGATATGGGACACATGAAGCAGACACAGTACATCCTCATGCACAACATTATCTACCGGCATGATGTGCTGATCCGGTCAGGCCTGAGGCTGCCGCTGCACACATTTTATGTGGACAATCTGTTCTGCTTCCAGCCGCTTCCATATTGCGAGAAGCTTTACTATATGGACGTCAACTTCTATCATTATCTGATCGGCCGTGAAGACCAGAGCGTCAACGAGAAGATCATGATCAGCAGGATCGACCAGCAGATCAGGGTCAACAAGATGATGATCGATGTCTTCACAGGGCAGAATTTCAGCGGTCTGGACAAAAATGTGCGCAAGTACATGATGAATTATCTGAATAAGATTATGAGTGTGACATCGATCCTTCTCCTGGTCGGCGGGACAGAGGAAGATTACGCCAAGAAGAGAGATATCTGGGGCTACCTCAAGAATAAAAATGATAAGCTGTATTTCCGCCTTCGGATGTCCTTCCTCGGCATGTGGATGAACCTCCCGGTTCCGATTGCGAAGAAGACAACCGTAAAAGGATACAAGGTACTGAGGAAGTTTATTCATTTCAACTGATCGTGAACCCGATCGGGCGCAATTCCGCCAAGGCGGAATTGATAACAAAGAGAACAGCAGACAGTGCAGCAGGGAGTTGAAAAGCATGGAGAATCAAAGCAGAAACTTTATTGAGCAGATCATAGACAAGGACCTGGAAGAGGGACGTGTGGATCACGTGATGACCCGTTTTCCGCCGGAGCCGAACGGTTATCTTCACATCGGACACGCGAAGTCGATCATCCTGAATTACGGACTGGCAAAGGAATACAATGGCCTGTTCAATCTGCGGTTTGATGACACCAATCCGACAAAGGAGAAGAGCGAATTCGTCGAATCCATCGAGAACGATGTCAGATGGCTCGGCGCGGACTTTGAAGACCGGCTGTATTTCGCCTCCGATTACTTCGGACAGATGTATGAAGCTGCCGTCAAGCTGATCAAAAAAGGCAAGGCATTCGTCTGCGATCTGACGGCGGAGGAGATCCGCTCCTACCGCGGAACCCTGAAAGAGCCGGGAAAGAACTCTCCTTACAGAGACCGCAGCATCGAAGAGAACCTGAAGCTCTTTGAAGAGATGAAGGACGGCAAGTACGAGGACGGCGCGAAAGTGCTCCGCGCGAAGATCGACATGGCCTCCCCGAATATGAACATGCGCGACCCTGTCATATACCGCATCGCGCACATTTCTCATGCAAATACAGGGGACAAGTGGTGCATCTATCCGATGTATGATTTCGCGCACCCGATCGAGGACGCGATCGAAGGTGTCACGCATTCCATCTGCACCCTGGAATTCGAGGACCACAGACCGCTGTACGACTGGGTCGTCAGGGAGCTGGAGTATGAGCAGCCGCCGCGCCAGATCGAGTTCGCGAAGATGTATCTGACGAACGTGGTCACCGGCAAGCGCTATATCAAAAAGCTCGTCGAAAACGGGATCGTGGACGGCTGGGATGACCCGCGTCTTGTTTCAATCTCCGGACTTCGCCGCCGCGGATTTACGCCGGAGGCGATTAAGATGTTTGTCGAACTGAGCGGCATCTCCAAGGCACAGTCCTCCTCCGAGTACGCGATGCTGGAGTACTGCGTGAGAGAAGACCTGAAGCTGAAGAGAGAGCGTGTGATGGGAATCCTCCACCCGCTGAAGCTGATCATCGATAACTATCCGGAGGATCAGACTGAAGAGCTGGAGGTTGAGAACAATCTGGAGAATCCGGAGCTTGGATCCAGAAAGGTACCGTTCAGCCGTGAGCTGTATATCGAGCAGGAAGACTTCATGGAAGTTCCTGTTCCGAAGTACAGAAGGATGTATCCCGGCAACGAAGTCCGTCTGATGCATGCCTACTTCGTAACCTGCACAGGTGTGGACAAGGACGAGAATGGCAGCATTACAGCCGTACACTGTACCTATGATCCCGCCACCCGCGGCGGCAACGCGCCCGACGGACGCAAGGTGAAGGGAACGATCCACTGGGTAGACGCAAAGAGCGCCATCCGATGTGAAGTCCGTCTGTATGAAAACATTGTCGATGAAGAGAAGGGCGTCTACGACGAGGAGACAGGCGAGCTGAACCTGAATCCGAATTCTCTTCAGATCCTGGAAGACTGCTATGTGGAAGCCTCCCTGAAGGACGCCAAGGCACCGGAATCCTTCCAGTTTGTGCGGACAGGATACTTCTGCGTCGACTCAAAGCTGTCGACTCCGGAGCATCTGGTCTTCAACCGGATCGCGGCACTGAAGTCCTCCTTCAAGCTGCCGGCAGCGACGTGAGGGGAGAGAAGCTTATAGCCGTTGCAGTAACGTGACAGGCGATAAGCATATCACCGCTGCAGCGGTATGAAGAATGATAAATACATAACCGTCACGGCGGGGGAAAGCAAGCATCAAACCTGCTTTCCCCCGCCTGGTGTATAGAGCGAATCTTTGCCTGGAACGTATCTGTGCACGAACAGATCAACGTATCAATGCGTGGGCTACAGCTGTACATTGGATGTATCTGTGCAGACGTGTGTCTGAGTCTGGAGTAGAGCGATGAAGAGCAGAAAAATAGAAAGATTCTTCGACTGCATAACGGATTTCATCTTTTTGGAAGACAATCCTGAAAAAGCAGACGTGATCTTTGTGCCAGGCGGGAATTATCCGGACAGCGCCAGGAAAGCAGCCAGGCTGTACGCTCAGGGATATGCACCCCTGGTTCTTCCAAGCGGAAGATATCCCAAGCCTGTCGGAGCGTTCCGGGATCCAGAAGGAAAAAACCGCAAGACAGAGTGGGAATATCTGCGCGATATCCTGATTCACGAAGGCGTTCCAGAGCAGGCCATCCTGAAAGAAGATCAGGCAACCTTTACCTGGGAAAATGCGATTTACTCGAGATGTCTCCTGGAATCGATGCAGCTCCACGTAAAGAAAGCGATCATTGCCTGCCAGGCTTATCATGCGAGAAGATGCAGAATGTACTATCAGGAACAGTTCCCTGACGTGGAATTATTAGTCTGCCCGATCGTGACAAAAGGAATTACAAGGGATAACTGGTATTTGGATGCAGACAAGATCGATGTCGTACTCGGAGAAGTAGAGCGGTGCGGAAACCAGTTTCATGAAATCATGAGAGCGCATATGACGGACGGAAGATGATGACACATGTGCGATAAGCCAATGATGTACAGGATTCAGATTGTGTGAATGGCAGAATTCATTACACCGTTTGCAGGAGGCTGTACAAAGGTCGCATGAACGATATGGTTCTCAGTTAGTGCAGACGGATGATCAAATGACGAATGATTCCCAGCACCAGCAGATGTCCGGGATAGAAGATATAGAAGAAATAACGCAGACGTATCCCGCGCTTTCCATTGTAGAAATAACACAGGATATACGACAGCGGTGCCCAGTGTTCCCATGCAATAGCGGCAGCACCGGCGATACACTGATAAAGCCTGTAGTCATGGAACAGGTACAGGATTACGATCAGAAAGACACCCTTATAGTTATAGTCCGTCATCATCGCATTGGCCAGCCACATGGAGGAAGCAATCGCGATGAACTGGACACAGTAAAGCCCCTGGAGATACTGCAGCATGGCAAGGCACAGAAGAGCAATCAGGAGAGTGAAGTAGACATTCTGCTTACGCCAGTAAGGAACACTGGCTTTCAATGCATAGTCAAAGGGAAACTCTGAAATCAGCGCAAACAGAGCCATGCGTGTGCAATATTTGCGAATGGATCTGGTATGGAAGAAGCCTTCCACGATCAGGAAACAATAGATCGGGAAAGCCAGGCGGCCGATGGAACGCATCCACTGATACAGCGTCTGCATGTTCTGATAGGCTGCCGGATCTGTAAATCGCAGCCGGCTGACGGACATATAGGTAGAAACGACAGACGCGCCGGTATGATCGATCAGCATGATTGCTGACGCAATCAGTTTCAGCGTGCTGCCGGACAGGCCATACCTGGATCCGGTAAAGCCGTTCTGCGCTGTAATAATGGTTGTGTTTTCGAGTCCTCTTTCCATGCGGCAATCATATCATTGCGCTTTTTTCGCGTCAACACCGACGCCTCATGCTGGCCCGGGATTGTGGGCCACTTGCTGATTTCTCTCGCTTCAGGTGTTGCTCCTTCTGTGTTATTAATTGAAAACTGGAATAGCGGCTTTTTGCGTTATATCATGCCAAGCTTAATGTCTTTGCGTATTTGAATTGGATGATGTCATGAGGTGCAGTTTCGGTGTAAGCATCTTCTTTATGCATCGTATCGATGATTTCATTCGTAGAAAGCTTGCCAAACTTTTGTATGACAGCATCAAGGATTTCCATGTCCTCCGGGGAAAGATGCGTAAACTCCTTATCTTCTGAAGGAAGGAATCTGTAGCCTGTGCCGTCGCCCATCTCCACCTCCTCATAATGAATCTTACTCAGGTCGATGATGGACTCATATGCGATCGGAACCGCTCCCATAGGAAGAGCACGATATATCATTCCGGAGATTGCATATCCGCGTCGTTTATAGGAAAGCGCATCTCCATACCAAAGAAGCTTCATGAGCTTCACAAGATACAAACTAGCCGCATGAACAGAGTTGGCATAATAGCGGATCATGTCTGCTACTACATCCAATGACAGCTCTTTGTCACCGTTTGCCTCTGGGTTGTGAAGGAAGCGTGCGTACTTGGCCATGATGGCGCTTTTGAGATACTGGTCGTGATCTTGCTCAAATAATGTGGTTCCGGCTTCAAAGTACTTCTCATAAGAGGCAGTAGAAAGGGATTCTTTTTCTGACTTCAGCAGCTGGAGGAACCATTCGGGATCGGCTGCAATCTTCCGGAGAATAGTGTCGTGCGCTATGTCCTGTACCTGGTGGCTCTCGTATCGCGTGATCGTTTTTCCGCCCC
>CAMIVF010000022.1 GCA_946401715.1 uncultured Clostridia bacterium
TCCGATGCATTTCTGGGGAAACCATGAGCTGTGTCATAAATATCAGGAGTCGCTCAAAGCAGATCATCCGGACTGGTATGAGCGTTTCGTACCGTTGCAGGAAGGGCAGGAAACAGACATAAGCTGAACGCATGAGACATAGAAAAAGCTTTGGCGTATCGCCAAAGCTTTTCAGTGGTTTATCACTTTACCGGTCTGTCAGATACGGACATATCTCATTCTGCTTCTGTCTCCGCTGCAGGTGCTGCACCCAGAGAGGCAGCCGCAGCCGCTGCGGTTTCATCGCCAAGGTATTTTGCTATAATCTCTTCATAGGTGCCATTTGCAACAATATTGGCAAGTCCTGCATTGAACTGATCCAGGAGATCCTGCTTGTCTTCTGAGAAAACGACGAAACCGTAGGGGGATCCTTCATTTTCAGAGCCTTCGACAATTTCCATGCTGAGCTCCAGATCCTGGATCTGAATCTTCATGATCTGTGTATCTTCAAAGCATGCCTCAACTTCTCTGGTCTCTACTCCGTAATACATGGTAAGAGAACCGTCATAATACTTGATATCGAAGCCATACTGGTCTTTCAGGCCTTCTGCGTACAGTGCGCCCAGCGTTCCGTTCTTGACTCCGACAGTCTTCCCGTTCAGGTCTTCAAAGCTATTGATTTCTTCATCGATCCGGGCGGCAAGACACTGTGTCATAGAATAATAGCCGTCTGAGAAATACCATCCATCCGCGGCACGTTCGTCTGTGATTGACGCACCTGCGATCATTCCATCTGCCTCTCCGGCCTTGCAGGCTTCAATTGCCGGATCCCATCCCAGGCTCTTCAGTTCATATTCAAATCCCTGATCCTGAGCAATTGCTGCAAGAATATCTACATCAATACCGACAAACTGTCCCTCTTCATCTGTGTACTCAAATGGCTTGAAAACCGTATCTGTGGCAATCGTAAAACTGTCTGCAGCAAAAACATTCATTCCCAATGCTGTGGTAAAGACTGTGGCAATCGTGATCAGTGCAAGTATTCTTTTCATAATTACTACATTCCTCCATATGAACACAATGGTTGTCTCAGTAAAATGCCAGAGTGGATTCTGCATGATGCTTTAGTAATATTGTAAGGGTATTTATAAAAGCATGTCAAGCATGTTCGCACAAGATCGAAGGGCATATCTCTCATCTCCGGCCAGTGCAGTTTTTTCAGTACACATCTTCCTTTTTCTGAAATGAAAAGCATTTTATTATATACTTTATATCGGTAACATACCAAAGTATAGGAAAGGGAGGGGAGAGAAGCGGATGAAAAATTATGATATGAAAGAGAAGCTGGTCAGGATTCAGGAAGTCATTGATGCCGGACCCTTTCATGATGACTGGCAGTCGCTGTCCGGGTATGAAGTCCCAAAGTGGTACAGCAGACTGCGGTTCGGAATCTTTATTCATTACGGTCTGTTTTCCGTACCTGCCTATGACAGCGAGTGGTATCCCCGCATGATGTATGTCAGGGGAAGCAAAGCGTATCAGCATCATATCGAAACCTATGGTGCCCACACTTCGTTTGGCCTGAAAGATTTCATTCCAATGTTTCGTGCTGAGAAGTTTGACGCAGACAGATGGATGGAGATCTTCCGGAAGGCCGGGGCACAGTATGTGGTTTCGGTGGCGGAGCATCATGACGGCTTTCAGATGTACGAAAGCGAACTGTCCTCCTGGAATGCGAAGGATATGGGGCCGGGAAAAGATATCATCGGCCTTCTGAAGAAAAGTGCTGATGCGCACGGAATGATATTCGGCGTATCTTCTCACAGGATAGAGCATTACTTTTTCCTTGGCGGCGGAAGGGAATTCGACAGCGATATCAAGGGCGAGTTTCCACGAGGAGACCTGTACTGGCCCTCTGAAAAAGGACCGGCTGACTTTGACGCGATTGACGGCGAATGTTCCCCCTCGGAAGAGTTCATGCAGGACTGGCTGGTCCGTACCTGCGAAGTCATAGACCGGTTCCGGCCTGCGATCCTGTACTTTGACTGGTGGATTCAGCGCGTGGAGCTGAGGCCGTATCTGCAGAAACTGACAGCATACTATTATAACAGGGCAGCGCAGTGGGGAAGGCAGGTTGTCATCAATTACAAGCACGATGCCTATCCTTTCGGGATCGCCGTCCCGGACGTGGAGAGAGGGCAGCTTGCAGCGCAGAAGCCCTACAGATGGCAGAGTGATACCGCGATGTGCTTCAACTCCTGGTGCCACACGGTGGATAACCGGTATAAAGAAGCGAAGGATATCCTGTGCGACCTGATCGACATCAATTCGAAAAACGGAACCATGCTCCTGAACATCGGCCCCAGGGAAGACGGTACCTTCACCAGCGAGGAGACGCAGATCCTTTCCGGGATCGGCGCGTGGCTGGAGAAGAATGGGGAAGCGGTTTTCCGGTCGGAGCCTTACAGGATATTCGGAGAAGGTCCCACAGATATCGTCGAGGGCGGTTTTCAGGACGCAAATGTGAAAGCCTTCACGTCTTCGGATTTCCGGTTCTTTGCCGGAAATGGCTGTATCTACGCGATTGCGCTTCGCGCGTCCGCAGACGGCTCATACCTGATCAGAAGCTTTGCGAAAAAACAAGGAGGCCTGAACGCGGGCATCAGGGAGATCACCTGTCTGTCGGAGGAAAAGCCGGCGGCATATGACCACAGGCAGGACGGGCTCAGGATTTGCTGCGGTGCAGGCGGGGAATACCCGGTCGCGTTCCGGATCCGTCTGCTGTGAACATTGTTTTGACTCTGCTATCATGATATATTGAAAACTGGCTTCGAAAGGAAGAAGAAGGAGGATTGACTAATGAAGGTAAAGTTTCTCGGACACGCGTGTTTTCAGTTTGATGACGGGAAGTATAAAGTGCTGGTGGATCCTTTTTTGACAGGAAACCCGGCAGCGCCTCTCAGCGCGGAGGAAGTGGAGGCTGACTATATCTTTGTGACACACGGACACGGAGATCATATCGGCGACGCGATCGCCATCGCGAAGAGAACGGGAGCCGTGATCTGTACGACAGTTGATCTTGCGGAAGCTGCCATGCAGGAAACCGGTCTGGAGATTGTGGCCGGCAACATCGGAGGAACCATTTCCTTCCCGTTTGGAACGGCGAAGTTTTTCCAGGCGCTTCACGGAAGCGGCGCAGCCGGAACGGTATCGTGCGGATTTATATTCGGGATCGGCGGAAGGAAGATCTATCATGCCGGTGACACAGGACTGACGCTGGACATGCAGCTTTTGCAGGATGTGGAACTGGACGCGGCGCTGCTTCCGATCGGTGACTTTTACACGATGGGACCGAAAGACGCTGTCCGGGCTGCGCAGATGATTCAGCCGAAGGTGGTCATTCCCATGCACTACAGCACATTTGATCACATCAGGCAGGATCCGGAGCAGTTTGTCCGGGCGCTGGAAGAAAAAGAGCTGAAAGGAATTGTTCTGAAGCCAGGAGAAGCGGTGGAGATTTGACGTTGTCCCAGCGGAGGAGACTCCCGTTTTTACAGGCGGCAAGAACGCCGAAGGTATTCTTGAAGCTGCCGCCCGCCCGGGCCCGGTTTCGCCAATGTCGGAATTGACAGTGCTTCTTACATCGATTCGTCCAGACCGTCCACCAGTTCCCCGCTGATATCTGTGATCCGGTCAAAATCAATTTCGACATTCAGCCCGGCTTTGCCCTGCGTTTTCATCAATATGACTTTCCTGCGGACGGCATCGATCCTTTTGATCTGCTCTGTCGTGGTGACATACGCGCCGCCGGCTTTCTTTGTGTCCGGCACGAAGCGGGTGATGGAGAGTACAGGCCTTAAGCCGCGGTCAGCCGCGTCAGCGATCAGGTTAATCTTCCGGCTGAGCTTTTCCATCTCCCATT
This sequence comes from uncultured Clostridia bacterium, assembly GCA_946401715.1. GTDB lineage: Bacteria > Bacillota > Clostridia > Lachnospirales > Lachnospiraceae > Porcincola. Next base: position 3,902 of record CAMIVF010000022.1, read on the forward strand.
CTTCCGGCTGCATGTGCGTGTCTGTTTCGCGGGACTCCTCGGAAATCATGTCTTCATAGCCGGAAAGGGCAGCGAACGGTGCAAACTGCGCGGCCCGGTTGTAAAGAGACATATGCGGGTGCGTCTTTGACTGGTGATGGGGCAGATCGATGATATCTGCATAGACGATGCGTGGATCGGGCTTTTTCATGGATGCTCACCGCCTTCCGCAGGGCCTTCTGTATGACGGATTTCTGACTTCTTTCCAGGTTTGCCGGAAGGAGCAGCATCTTCCCCGGCGTTATGTCCGCCGATCTGCTGATTCCGCAGGATGGTGGTGCCCTTCTTCTGCAGGTTCATTCCCTTCAGCACCGCATTCTTTCCAAACCGCTCCTGCAGCTGCAGTGTGGCCTTCTGCAGGCGGCGTTCTTTCTCATCCGCGGCGTCTTCTGCGGCGCGCTGCTTCTCCAGTGCGGCATAGTCAGTGAACAGGTTCATCTGTTCCGGAGCCTCAGGCGGAATCTCGTCCTCAGGAATCAGACCGCAGGCCGCAATCACGATGCGGCGTATGGTCAGATCCGGATCGACAGTATCGTCAAACAGTTTCATCATCACATCCATGATCCGGTGAGTGGAAGAGGTCCACCGGTCTATGTTTCCGGTTCCGTGCGCATGCTTTGGGTGCGGCCTTCCATAGAAGTCCAGCGTGACAACACCCTGATACCGCCTGCCGGTTCCGGAGACCAGGAATGTGGATTCTCTGATGGTGGCACCCTTGTACTCGTATCTGATGGCGGTGCGGTCATATCCGATATTCAGCTCCACCTTCTTCGTGACAAGCCCTTTTCTGACGAGATCGAGTGCCAGCAGCTCCGTCATCTCCCGGACGATCAGCTTCGCGTCCACAGCGTGATAGGGTTCCATCAGAACCTGGCCGGAGGAGAGGCTGTTTGACTGCGGCTGGTAGGACTTGATCGTGGAGATCACCGTCGGTTCCCATCCCCAGGCATGATCGATCAGAAGCTCTGCATTGATGCCGAACGCTTTGTACAGCGCGTCTTCATCCTGGACACTGAGCCGTGCAACATCTCCCATGGTGTAACAGCCAAGCCGGTCCAGACGTCTTGCTGTTCCGGCACCGACGCGCCAGAAATCGGTAATCGGTGTATGGCACCAGAGCTTCTCGCGGCATGACATCTCGTCGAGCTCGGCGATCCGCACGCCCTGTTCATCAGCCGGGACACGCTTGGCCTCGACGTCCATCGCAACCTTTGCAAGGTAGAGGTTTGTTCCGATGCCGGCAGTTGCCGTAATCCCTGTTGTGTACAGTACCTCCCGGATCATCGTCATGGCGAGCTCGTGGGCGGTGAGAGAGTAGGTCTTCAGGTAGGCTGTGACATCCAGAAAGCATTCATCGATGCTGTAGACGTGTATGTCCTCCTGACTGACATACTTCAGATAGATGGAGAAAATCTGTGTGCTGATCTTCTCATAGAGCTTCATGCGCGGCGGTGCGACGATATAGGAAAGCTCCAGGGAAGGATCCGCTTCCAGCGCTTCCGCATCGAAAGAAGCAGAGGTGAAGTGGTATTCGCCGTCCTCGCCGCGCGGCAGAAGATTCAGCCGCCGTGCCTTGCGAAAGCGCTCCGCATTCACTTCCCTGACTCTCTGAATTACCTCGAAGAGACGTGCACGGCCGGGGATTCCATGTGCCTTCAGAGAAGGGGAGACGGCAAGGCAGATGGTCTTATCCGTGCGTGAAGGATCGGCCACGACGAGATTCGTGGCCAGTGGATCATACTTCCGGTCTGCCAGCTCCACACTGGCGTAAAATGACTTGAGATCGATCGCGATGATCGTGCGCTGATCCTCCAACGGATCTTCCTCCTTCCGGCCGGATGATTAGGGTGAAACACTTTCCACAAACCATCTCCCAAAATGGCTGGCAAAACGGTCCTGTGACCGCTCGAAGAACAGATGCTTCGTCTCCCCTTTGATCACGACGGTATAACAGTCTCCGGGAAGACTCTGATCCAGACTGGACGCAGGACGGAAATCACGGACCGAGTCGATCGGGAAGACACGCCCGTCCTGCCAGATGATGGAGCGGGGCTGCATGAATCCCGTGGAATCAAAGTCGGAGTTGACTTTGACATAGATGCGCTCCGGACGTGATGATTTTATACTGGCCATAGCAACTCCTTTCTCCGCAGTCATCGTTCAGCAGTTTCCATGTATGGCCATATATCTCTCTGCATCCTGAGGACGGGCAATATCCTTATCCGGCTGCAGTCTGCCCAGCACCCGCCCGATCAGATACACGGCCTCCGTATCATGGAAAAGGATCGTCTGATACGCCGGATTCAGGGAGTGCAGGCCGTCCTTTCCAAGGTTCTTGATGTAGGTTTCGTTCCCGATGATAAAGGCACCGGTTTCTCCTTCTGCAAGATCTGCCCCATCCGGGATTCGCTCTACGAGGACAAGATCTCCGTTGTGATACGCCGGCTCCATGCTGTCGCCGTTGACACCGAAAACGCAGTCAGCGCGCCGGTCGATCCGATCAGCGTACAGGAAGACCGGAGAGGAACTCTCCTCAAATTCGGTCGGGTCGCCGATGCCGGCTGCAAGCTTCCTGTCAAAGAGCGGAAGCTGGCGGATACGCGGACACTGATCAGTGCGCTGGACATCCAGCAGGCTGTCTGTCAGTGCGTCGACTGCGTACCGGTGTCCGTCAGAAAGCTGCCGGTATGCGTCGATATGCATCTGTTCCCCGGCTGTCAGGCGGGCGTTCGGATCTGACATGTCAAAGAGCTCATACAGGGTGACATGCAGCAGCTCGCACAGCTTCGGAATCAGGTTAATGTCCGGCCTGGATCTTCCGTTCTCCCAGTTGGAGACCGAATTCCCGGTGATGCCAAGCTGCCTGGCCAGTTCTTTCTGTTCCATGCCTGCGCGCTCGCGGCAGCGGCGGATCCGCTCGCAGATGACGGGGAGCGCAGTCCTCTCTGCGGGCTTTCTGGTTTTCATATCGATTACACTGCCGGTGCCTGATGTGGACCGGTCAAAGGTTCGGCGCGGCATAAAACCTCCTTTGCCAGGCGAAACGGAAAAAGCGCCGCCGGCGCAGCGGAAATGACTTCCTGACACGATGACTTCCGAGAACAGGATAACACAGTAAAATGAGAATGTAAAGCGTAATATTCCGCATACAGAACAGAGAAAATGTGTTGCAGAGTATAAAAATGACACAGGGAGGACACTGCCAGATCACTGTCAGTGGGGGCAAACAGAACATTGCGGCGGGTGTCCGGGGCATCTGCTGAAGGTTTTACGTATGGCTGATTTGTGATACAATATGCGCTGATAATGTGTGAAAGGAGTTATTTCTGCATGAGTTATATTCTGGAGACAAAGGGGCTTACGAAAATATATGGCTCGAAAGCTGCCGTGAAGGAAGTGAACATGCACATTCCGGAAGGACAGATCTATGGGCTCATCGGCCCGAACGGTGCGGGCAAGACGACGATCATGCGGATGATCAGCGGACTTGCGACTCCGACGCGGGGGGACTATTCCCTGTTCGGCAAGACAGGGGCGGAGAGAGGAAGACTGTTGAGCCAGGTCGGCGTCCTGATTGAGGCGCCGGGACTCTACCCGAAGTTTTCCGCGCAGGAGAATCTGAAAATCAAGTGCATCGCGCTGGGCGTCGACTGGCGCAGGGAAGTACCGGAGCTGCTTCGGCTTGTCGGCCTTGAGGGAGTAGATCCCAGGAAGGCAGCAGGCGCATTTTCCCTGGGCATGCGTCAGCGTCTGGGGATTGCCCTTGCGCTGGTGGGAGAGCCGAAGATGCTTGTCCTGGATGAGCCGATCAACGGTCTGGATCCGGAAGGAATCAAGGAGATGCGTGAGATCTTTGTGCGGATGCGCGAGGAGAAGGGGATCGCAATCCTGATTTCGAGCCATATCCTGGAAGAACTGGATAAGGTGGCGGACTGCTACGGCGTGATCAATGAGGGAACCTTGCTTGATGAGTTTTCCGCGGAGCAGCTGCACCTGCGCAGCGGGAAGTATGTGAAGATCCGCGCGGAGGAAACGGACAGAGCGCTTGAGGTCCTGGAAAGAATGAACATCAGTGGACAGAAGATGGAGGAGAGGGACTGCATTCGCGTAACCGGTCATACGGACCGGACTGCAGAGATGGCGAAAGCTCTTGTCACTGCCGGAGTAGCGCTTCAGGAGATCTATGTGCACAATATGTCGCTGGAGGACTATTACCTGAGCATGACGAAAGGAGGCCATCATGACTAATCTGATCAAAATGGATCTGCACAGAATGTTTAAGTCCCGCAGCTTCCGGGTCTGCCTGATCCTGGCTGCAGTGTTCGGCTTCATCGGCATGCCTGCGATCAAGCTGTTTTCCATGCTGCTGCGGATGATTCCGGGAGCCGGGAATCTGGATGCCCTGGTTCCGCAGAGCGTGACACTGTCCTCGCTGCTTTCCAGTCCCTTCCCCGTGATGAACTGCTTTCTGATCCTGCTTTCTGTCTGCTACTTCTGCTATGCGGATATGGAGCATGGCTACATCAAGAATATCGCAGGACAGATGCCGAAGAAGGGCTACACGATTCTGTCAAAGTACTTTGCGGTGATCCTGCACAATCTGATCTTCATTGCAGTGGGAATTGCCGCGAATACCATTGGCAATGTGCTGTTTGCAAAGCTGATTGTGGACAAGGACGTCCTGAAGTCTGCAGGCGCGCTGGGCGTGCGCTTTCTGCTGCTGATGGGACTGTGCGCGATTCTGGTGCTGGTGACGGCTTCGCTGCGCAGCAAGACCTTCGGCATCGTTCTCTCCGTTGTCTTCGGTTTCCAGATGACGAATCTGATCTATATCAGTATTGATACAGCGGTTCTGATGGGACTGAAAAAGACCATCGAGATAGAAAAATACATGCCGGACGAGCTGATGTGGAATACAGCGCCGAAGCTGATTCCGGCGCTGCCGGTCGCGGCGGTGACGATTGCTGTATTTCTGTTTCTTGCCATCCGGATCTTCGACCGCAGGGATGTATGACCATACCGGATCCGGCTTTGACGGATAAAAACAGCCGGAGCAGGTGCCTTCCCGGGCGGCCTGCTCCGGCTGAACGGATCAAAGATGTACGCTATCGGATCTCGATGACATCCTGCAGAATGTAATAGAAAGAGGGGGCGGAGCTGTCCGCGTTCTCGATATAGCCGTCTGAAAGGTCGATGGTGTCGGACGGATCATCCGGATTCACTCCGGTATAGTCTCCGCGGAATGCTGCCGCGGGGTCTTTTTTTACCGTCTCGGCGGCACTTTCGATCGCCTTCTGTGTGCCCTCCGGCGCAAGGTTCCTGTTCAGGTCTATGATCTCCAGCGCATTCTCCGCGAACCCGGCGCAGACATCATTGCCGTTCACATGGCCATCGACGCTGCGTTCTATTTTCTGATGGTTCTTTACGGCAGTGACGGCTTTGATGACGTAGGGAGCCCAGTTGATGCGGATGCTCATCAGAGCGGATCCGGGAGCCGAGTCCTGAAGCGTCTGGTTGCAGCCGATAAAGACAACAGGCTTTTCGGCGGAAGCCTCCTCGCAGGCAGTGGCAGGACCGATGGTGTCGGAGTGCTGGGAGAGAATCACACAGCCTGCATCGATCAGATCTTCGGCACAGTCCTTTTCTTCCTTGTAGCCCGACCATGTATTCGTGTACTGAACCTTCATGACCGCCTGCGGGACGATGGAACGCACGCCGACCAGGAAAGCAGTGTAGCCTGAGATAACGGAAGCGACGGGGAACGCAGCAACATAGCCGACAATGGCCTCTTCCTCAGAGAGGATGCCCTTGTCAATCATTTCCTTCAGCTTGAGCCCTGCTGCGATACCGCTTACATAGCGGATCTCGCAGAGCTTTCCGTTAAAGGTGTGGTAATTGTCCGGATGATCAGCCGGAGGATGTTCCATATCACTGATCTGGCAGATCTCCACATCAGGGAAGGAGGGCGCAAGCTCCGCAAACAGTTCACTGTGATTGTTCGTGAAGATGATATTGCAGCCCTTCCGGACAAGCTCGCGGAGCATATCCTCGACATCATCGTCCGGGACATTGTTTTTCGTCAGGATATTGACGGAATCCCGCATCTCCTCCTCAAGCTGGATCTCGGCGCGTGAGAAATTATAGGTATAGGGAGCGCTCTCATCGCCTTCATAGATAAAACCGACGGTTACGGTATCCATAGATGTGTTGAGATGCAGGGCGAGGCTGATTCCGAAGAGCAGAGCCAGTATCAGAGAACAGGTAAGAAAAGTGGTGATATATACACGTTTCATAGACTGCGTCACTCCTTCCCGCCGGCCGTTTTGCCGTCTGTGACAGGTTTTCCGTCAGCCGCCTTGCTGCCCGGATCAGCCGGTTCCGGCTCCTGGCCGCCGGAGGATGACTCCGGTTTCCGGCTGCCGTCCGGCTGTTTTGCATCCTTGCTTTCGGCCGCCTGCATCTGTTTTGGATAGAGCTTCTCCAGATCTATGGTGCCTTCGTTCAGGATCGTCAGGAAAACGTCTACAACATTGGGATCAAACTGCGTGCCGCGGCCTTTTTTCAGCTCGTTCAGCACATATCCGAAGTCCATCTGGTTGCGGTAAACGCGGTTCGCGGACATCGCGTCAAAGGCGTCCGCGACACCGATGATCCTGCCATAGAGCGGGATATCCTCTCCCTTGATGCCCTGCGGATAACCACGTCCGTCATACCGCTCATGGTGATACAGGGCACCGTCCTTCACATGCTCGATCAGTGTGAAGCCCTTCAGGATTTCTTCGCCGCGCAGCGTGTGGGACTTCATGATGGCGTATTCCTCATCCGTCAGCCGGCTGGGTTTGTTCAGGATATTGTCCGGAATTGCAATTTTACCGATGTCATGCATGCGGGCTGCCTTGTACAGATTCTCGCACTCCTTCTTGCTGAAGCCCATCCGCTTCGCGATCAGGACAGAATACTCGGCAACACGTTTCGAATGCTCACTGGTACGTACGTCCTTGGCGTCAACGGTATTGGCGATGGCCATGATGGTTTCATTGCCCATCCGAATCTGCAGGTTCGCGCGCTCAATGGAACGCCTGAACCACAGGTACAGAAGGAAGAATCCGAAGAGCATCGCTCCTGCGACGACATAGGCGATAAACCAGGGCTTGTCGTAGATGTCCTCCTGCTTGATGATCTGGTAGGTGCGTTCCTCGATGACAGAGGATTCATCGCTTCCAAACACAGCAAGATGGAAGGTATAGGAACCGGACGGGAGATTCGAATAGGTGATTCCGCTGAGAGAACTCTGGGAAACCATGGTCCACTGATCGTCATATCCTTCCAGGTAATAGCCGACATTCGGATCCTGCACCGAGTAGTTGATGACCTCAGGGAACAGCTCCACCTTCCTGACGCTGCGTTCAATCAGGAACGGGGTGCTGCTTTCAACATGATAGAGTGTGCCGTCCAGGCTGGCGGAAGAGACATTCATCCGGTATGTCTGGACACCCTTCGCGTAACTGCTGAGATTGGCGATGAAGACACCGGAATCGCAGGAAAGAAACAGATTCCCGCTCTCGTCCGAGTCATAATAGTTCCAGGAGTTTGCAGTGAGGGAGCTGTTCAGGCCCTTTCTGGCATCCAGCAGATCATAAGAGATATCATCCTGTCCGGACAGAAGCTCGTCATGGTCTACGATATAGATGCCGGAGCTTCCTGTGACAAGCAGGGTATCCTCGTTCCTGATCCGGATATCGTAGTTGTTGTAGTAGGGGAAGTTGTCCAGCTGACGAATGTGATAGTCGCTGTCCATATAACACAGTCCGTTGCTGGTCACAATGAAGATCCCGTCCTCTTTTCTGTCAGGAATGGTACGGAGGATGACGCCGGAGCTCAGACCGTCTTCGCGGGTGAGCATGCGTGTTACAGTGCCATCTTCAATCAGTGCGATGCCGTCGCCGTCTGTTCCGGCCAGGAGCGTGCCATCCTTCATCTCTGTGACGGTCAGGATCATGGAATTGATCAGCCCTTCTGTCTGACCGATCGTTTTCTGAACCTCATGGTCCTGGATAAAGCTCATCCCGGTATCGCCGGCAGCGACAATCGTGCCGTCGGAAAGCTCCGTTGCCATACGTGCACGGCTGCCGAAGCTGCCGTTGTCACTGTTGTACAGAACGATGCTGCGGTCTTTGTTGATCTCCCACAGCCCCTGACCGTAGGTGCAGATCCACAGGTGCCCCTTACTGTCAGCATAAAGGCACCGGATCCGGACCCCCTTCAGCTGCGCGGTCAGGTCATTTTCGACATAAAACTTCATGGAACCGTCTATGACGTCCAGCCCGTTGTCTGTCCCGATGTAGTAATCTCCGTGCCACTTTGTCACCGTGTTCACGACCTTGTGCTCCATGCCGAGCGTGGTGTAGATATCTCTGAACGGTGAAGGGGCCAGGCGGAGCAGGCCGAGGCGGGAAGAGGTAAACCAGAGATTGCCCTGATAATCCTGCAGCATGTTGTCAATCGAGTTGTTGAAACTGTTGATATTGATGTTGTTGAAGCTTCCGTTGCGTCCGAGATATCCGATCCCGTTCTCCGCGGAGATGAAAACCTCTCCGTTCTCCAGCAGCTGCAGGTTGTTGATGCTTGTCAGTCCCTCACAGATGATGACCGAGACCTCTCTGAAATACCCCTCTGAGATATCGTAGGTATACAGATTGCCGGCAGAGGTTCCGACACAGAGCCTTCCATGCCGCTCGAATTCACAGCAGTTGATCTGTTCTTCACTCTTCGGAAACTGAAGGGAGCAGACGATCTGTCCTTTCTTCATGACAAACAGCCGGCCGTCGGATGTAACAGCAGCTACATGCCCTTCCTCATCGGCACAGATACTGTCTGAGTAGTTGACTTCCCAGAGCGAGGAAACTTTCTTCAGACCGTTCTTCAGTGTCAGGATCTGCATGCTTCCTGTGGTTCCGATGTAGTAGTAACCGTCTGCGCTCTCCGTAATGCAGCGCACGGAATCCGACGGAAGGCCGCTGCTCTGGTCGATTACATTGACGATCTTTTCGTTGATGGCGATTGCCAGGCCATTGTCGTTGGTGCCGATCCACAGACGGCCTTCATCGTCGACGAACAGGCAGTTGACATTGCGGACAGAGGCATAGTTGTTCATCCATTCGAAGTCCCGCCCGTTATAGCGGTACAGGCCGGCATAGGTACCGATCCACAGAATACCGTCGTTGGTTTCGGCAATATCGTTGGCTGTTCCGCACGGAAGTCCGTTGTTATTGTTGAAAACCGTCTGCACATAATCATCGTAATTCAGGGAAGCCTGACGCAGGGAAGCAGCTCTGGCCTGTGTCACAGGAAACAGCATGGCGAGAATGAGTGTGACAGCCCAAAGAGCGGTGCTGTTGATCAGCTCTTCCTCGGACAGCAGTCCTTCTTTGGACAGTGTATGCTTTTTTGCATGGAGTTTTCGGAAGACCTTGATTGCCAGAAAGACGATAATCAGGGTGATGACCTTGTCAAAGAATTCCAGATAAAATGCGCCGATGATCGTGCACAGCCAGGAGGGCCACTTCCAGTTCAGAAGCAGATTGATGACGCCGTCTCCCCAGAGATTCCCCGTCATGCCGCCGGAGAGAAGAAAATTCAGGGGAACCGAGACGACACAGGCACACACGGAACTGAGAACGCCGACGCACATGGATCCGAAGAAGGTGTCGAGACTTCTTTTACGGGAGAAGTATCCGACAAGAAGTGCCAGCGTCACGCTGGTAAGCAGATAGAGCCAGTGGGACTGGAATGCTGCGGCACTGATCAGGTTCCCGGTCACTCCGACCATGATGCCGCAGAGACTGCCGAGTACATAGGAACTGGTCACAGTGCCGAAAGAGTCCAGCCACAGCGGCAATTGAAACCGGTTTGCCAGGTACCGGCCGGCGCAGTTGCAGAGAACGCACAGAACAACCAGCATGATAATCTGATAAGTCTTTTTCGTCTTCAAGGCTTTTCCCTTCTACTTCTGTAAGCTTCCGCCCGGCTTTTTGTTACAGCCCAAGTTCAGCTGCACGCACGGAAGCTTCCTCAAACCACTTTTCATATACGCCGGAAGATAAGACTTCATCGATCACGCCGTTCACAAAGTACATCAGCTCGATGTCATCCTTGGGACCGGCAATCCGGTCTCCTTCGAATTCTTCTTCCAGCTGGAAGGATACTCCGTCCATCAAGGTCAGATTGCAGTCCGGATTATTCCGGATATACAGCCTTGCGCTCTCAACATCCACGCCGGCAGCATCCGCCCGGCCTTCGCTGACCTCGTCATATACATTCTGAATCGATCCCAGCCTGACAAACTGCCGGTAGTCTTTGATGTTCTGGGCAACCAGAAGCTCCTGCAGGGATCCGGCCTGCGCGGCGAGATTCTTGCCGGTGAGATCGGACAATTCCCTGAACTTTGACGCATCGCTCTTTCGTATGATCAGGCCGGCCTCAGCGGGCGCTGAAGAGAAATGGTACCCCTTGGAGAGTTCCATGGAGGAGGCACGGCCAGGAGTATAGGAAAGGCCGGAGATTGCCAGATCATACTTTCCAAGGCCGATCGTGGACAGAAGCTCGGTGAATTCCAGCGGAACGATTTCCAGCTCCACACCCATACGCTCCGCGATCAGACGGGCAAGCTCCATGTCCGCTCCTGCATACTGCTCCTGTCCCTTCAGATCAGGATCGATGAATTCCTGGGGAGCGAAATACGGCTCGGTACATACAACCAGTTTTCCGGCATCCCGGATGCTGGCAAGCCTTCCGATCACATCGTCCGGGATCCCGCCGGAAATATCCATGGAATCCTCTACGTAATTCCACTTGTTTTCATGATAGAGCTCTTCCTCCGGGGGGACGTCCTGCCGGGCGCCATCTGAGGACCGGGCAGAATGCTCCGATTCCGTCTGCAGAGTCCCCGTTCCTGCACTGTCTTCCTTCTCCTGGGAAGAAGATGCGAAGCAGCTTCCAAAAGAGAGCAGGACCAGACAGGAAAGCAGCACAGCAAAGATACGGTTTATTCTGTTTTTGCCTGACCTTTTCATATGCATCGATCCTTTCCTGACAGTCCGGTTCTGCGGCTGAAAAAACAATAAGGCAGATACCTCTATAATCTGTGAAAATAATAGCATTTTTGCGTGTTTTCGACAATTGCCAAATTATTTGGTATGATGGGTCGAAAATGAGCGGCGGGGCAGTGAACCGTAATAAAGATGCACTGGTTGCGAAAAGGATAAAAAGATGGCAAGAAAACAGTCTGAGATCCGCAAAGAAGTCAGGCAGCGCGGGGAGAGAATACTCAAAAGCAAAGTCTTCCGGCAGATTATGAAACAGAAGCACCATAACGGTACGGTCGGGGCGCACAGCATCGGAGTCGCGGAAGATTCCGTGAAGATTGCGGACGCGCTCGAGAAGATCGGGCTTCACGCAGACAGGGATACGCTTGTGAAGGCTTCTCTGTGCCATGACCTGGGGATGCTGGACCGCAGCAGGAAGTACAAATCAAATATAGAGAGCTGGATGAAGCACCCGGATGAAGGGATTAAGAACACGCGGGATCATTTTCCTGTAAATGAGAAGGAAGAGGACTGCATCCGGCATCATATGTGGCCGCTGTCCCCGGTTCCGCCTCATACGCTGGAGGGGCTGATCGTGTGCCTGGCAGACAAGAAAAGCGCGTGCAGGGAGGTGTTCCGCGGAAAGAGCAAGACCATAGATCCGGAATACCTGAAGGAGGAGAAATCCGAATCCTGAAATATGCAGGTGTCCGAAGACTTGTTGTATATTTATGTTGAACTGTTGTTCCTGCTGTGATAGATTATTCATGATTTTGTATTTTTGTACTGCAGGCATAGAAAGCGAGAAAGAGTTTTGAACGCGAATGTCTATCTCGATCATCTGCTGGAGCGCTACGCGCATTCTTTTGATATTTACCGGCCATATTCGATCGGAGGAGAGGAGTATCCCGCTTACGGGTATTATTTCTCCCTGAGTGAAAAGTATGTACTCTCTCCGAAGGCAAATCTGTGGAGCGTCCGGACCTATGAGCATATCCTGTTCCTGCATGTGGAGCGTATGGATGGGCAGACAATCCGGAAGGCGCACACACTGATGGAACAGTACATGGAGCCGGAGCTTGTCCGGAAGAACAATCGTTATCCCGAGAAGGACCACATGGTTTCCTATATAACTGTATGCGTTCTGTCTGACAAATCGCCGGACGAAGAGGTGCGTGCCGCGGTGGACGGATTCCGTTTTTCAAGGAACTATCTGTTCACGGT
>CAMIVF010000023.1 GCA_946401715.1 uncultured Clostridia bacterium
CTTCGCGGGCTCGCTGTGAGTGCCTGGTCTGCCGCTTACAAGCCTTGTCAGGCTTGACGCGTCATAGCAGGCACTCCCACCTGCCGTGAATCGGGCAACGTTTGTAGATCACATCTGTGGAACAGGCGTCGGCCTGCTGTCGTCCCATGCCTGCGATACATCATACAGATCTGAGATCAGATCCGGTGTGTAATACATGCGGTATCCGTCCAGGTTTCTCCGTGCCTGCCTGAGGTAATCAGTGCCGATCTGTACCCAGTACTTCGAACTGGCGTCGACGTTACAGAAGATTCTGAATCCCATCGACTTATAGTGGGCAAACAGTTCGTTTGCCGCCGAATAAGGCTGCCAGTCACCGATGTCCGCTCCAAATGCAAAGATCAGGACGTCTGTCGGACCTACGATCGGCTCGACCCAGTCTCTCCAGCGGTTGGAGTCTCTGACCAGGCTCTCCATGGAAACACTCCGCGGATTGATGTGGCCCCAGGTGTGGGACGCGAACTCCCAGCCTTCCGCCTTCATGGCATCTGCTACCTTCGTTGCCTCCTCGACCTCTTTGTCGAAATCAAAGTCCGGATTCTGATCGAAGAACATCTGCTGGAATTCCGTCACACGGCCCGCTTCGCGGGTCTTGTAAACCTCGTCCGTCCGATAGCCCAGCACTCCCTCATACCCGGTCAGCGCCAGGATTCCTTTATGCCCATGGTAGGAGAAATCCGGATGCTGCTCAACAAATGTATCCACGATGGGAACGACATCATAATCTCCGATGGAAACCGAGCCATCTTCCTCGAGATAAGAGTTTTTCACCTTACCGTCGTCCGTCACCACCAGCTTCTGCGGGAAACCGTCATCGTCCATGTAGTGATAATAGCTGCAGTCGTCCTGGCTCATCACGAAGGGTGTCTTTCCGGGCGGAAGCAGGATCTCCTTCGTCGACAGATTTCCTGCCTCGTCGAATTCCACCATATCGTGCAGGCTGACCATCACAAAGCCGCGGTTATACATCTGCTGCAGGATCGAGTTCATCTCGCTGACCGTCGTCATGACCTGATTGTAGCCTGCTTCGTAGGCGTCTCCGTCAAATGCCCTGGCGGTGTCATAGATCAGCGAGTGGAAGAAGACGTGTGTGATCTGGTCGATCGGATAGGGGCTGCAGGAAGCCTTGATCTCCTCATAAGATGCCGCAAGGCTCTTGAACCGGTCATTCCGGTCATAATCCGGCTGGTTTTTCAGCAGCGCGATTGCCCCGTCGTAATCATACTGCGCCGCCATTCGGTTTGCCCTTGTCTCAACAGCACTGTCCTCTTCCCCGGAAGCTGTCTGCCCTCCTTCTTTGTCCTGCGTACCGGAAGCATCATTCTCCCCCTCAGACGCTGAAACATCACCTGCTTCACCCGAAGAAGAATTCTCTGCCTTGACCTCCCCTCCGGCATTCGTCCAGGGATTATCGTGTTTTTTAAACTGCGTGTCATATATAATCCAGGCAACCAATACAATTGAAAGAAAAATCAGCACAGCGATCAAACACTTCAGCATAAGGCTGGATCTTCTGCGCCTGATCTCCCGTTCGGTCACCGTACTCATCCTCTTAGCCATAACAAAAACCTCTGCTGAGGATCCACCCTTGACCCGGGAAGTCCATTCATTCTGAATCAGTGCTTATTTTACCATAAGTCCACCGCGCTGTCATTTGGAAAAGCGGGTGCCGGAGCGCCGGTTCAGCGAAGTCTGGCAGAGCAGGCCCGATTGCGTTCCGGTCTGCCAAAGGCTGAGTTGTCATACGGAAAAACGAATGGTATCATGTAGGATACATGCGGAAGCATGCTTGATACCATACCGGCGTCTGATCAGGTCCGCGACGAAAAGCCTGCCTGCATCACCCGGAAGGACAGAAAGAGAGGCGCCCTATGTCTCAGCAGCTGAATACGCTCTACAAGCTTATGACGATGTATACCCTGAGCCGGGTCGATTTTGCGCTGACCAACAGTCAGATCACAAACGTATTCCTGGATCTCGGGTACACGAATTATTTCAATGTCCAGTACGCACTTGGCGAGCTGGTCGATGCCGGCCTCATTCACGAGGAAGCTTACCCGGACTACCGCTACTATGCGCTCACCGAATCCGGACGGGAAAGCATCGAAGCAGAGAGCGAGCTTCGATTCGCACCGACATAGATGACTACCTGAAGAAGATGCGCCTCGAATTCAGGGAGGCGGTCTCGAGCCGCGCAGAATACTATCGCACGACGGACGGTGACTGGGCGGTGCGGTGCCGGATCATGGACCACACCACTGCGCTGATCGACATGACTCTGACGGTTCCGAATGAGACCCAGGCCAAAGCAGTATCACAGGAGTGGAAGGAAAAGTCACAGGAGATCTATGCGATGGTCATTCACAAGCTCACCCAGCCCGACCACATCGACCGGATTGTGGAAGAAGAAGCCCCGCAGAATTGATAAAGCACCCTGATGATTATGATGATGACAAGAGAGGGAACGGCAGATCCGCCGTTCCCTCTTTTGCGCAGTTTCCGTTTTGTTTTATGAGAAATAATGTGCTCCCAGCTTATAGCTGCCGCTGTGCGTGTTGAAATACATCGGGTATCCCGGTACCGGAGCTGCTCCGTTCATCGCATCCTGGGCAGCTGCATAGCAGTTTGAGTTGACGCCTGCTGCAAGCGCTGCCTGCAGTGTTCCTGCACTGGCCGGCGTAAACTGTCCCGGCTGGTTCAGCACTTCGGAGATCGTGTTCGGGAAGCTTGCACTCGCGACACGATTCATGACAACCTGTCCGACTGCCACCATGCCGTCGTACGGCTGGTTTCCTGCCTCACACCAGATAATGGCGGCAAGCAGGTCAAGATCAGAATAGCTGCCGTACGCGCTGCTGCCGGACGAGGAAGACTGCGTCTGCTGTTCTGTCGGCGCAGCTGCATCCGTCTCCACGGTCTCAGCGGTCTCAGTCACTGTGGTATCTGTGTAGGATTCTGTGTATGTATCTGTGTCTGTGTAAGAAGTCTCTTCCGCCTGGGCAGAAGTCTGCTCAGCAGTCTGGGAAGATGCTGCCGGCGTTTCTCCGCAGGCTTCCAGATATGCGTTCCACGCCGCGACCGCTGCGTCCGCCTTCGTCTGGGCGTCCTCCGCAGTGGTACAGTCCATGGCAGCGTTCTGTGCCTGGATATAAGCGTCATACAGCGCCTGAACCTCTGCATTGTCGCTGACAGACTGCGTGGACAATGTGTCCGCGTCAGAGCCTGGCGTGTCAGATGTTTCACTTCCATCGTAAGAAGCCGTACTGTCCGCAGAAGCGGCATCCTGCGTATAAGCAGCATAGTCCGAATATGCTTCCTCAGCGGAGTAAGAAGAATCGTCTGTGTACGCGCTGTCGTCTGTGTACGCGCTGTCGTCCGTATATGCGGCCGGCTCTGTGTAAGAATCATCGGAAGATCCCTCATAGGAAGATACCTCATATGATTCCTCCGCAGCCTGGACAGACCCGGACGTCTCCTGTGAAGCAGAGTCCGCGCTCTCCTCCCGGGAAGAGTCTGCCATGGCAGTATAGTCTGCCGCTGTCATAGTCGCCGGAACATCTTCATCATCCTCGCCGTCCGCCGGAACAGCCGTATCCACCAGCAGCACTCTGGTCACATCATCCTCCGACACGAAGCCGGCACAGTCCGCACCGTTCTGAACCGCAATCCAGTGGCCGTTGTCCTGGATCATGCTCATCGGCGTGCCATTGCTCACCTGAGCCGCAACAGGCGCGTTCGCATGATCATCAGAGAACACATTGACATCATTCCAGTTCGCGACGATACCCTGCTTCCCGTAATGTGCAGCGAGTCCGCGTGCATCATCTCCGTATGCAAGGAATTCATTCTTCACAAAACCATTGACACGGCCGGAACGTACCTCGGTCCATTCCTCACCCTTGTCGACAACCTGAACTGCCGCCCCGCGGTAAAGGTAGCCCGCCGCTTCACTGTCCGCGTCCGCCTCTGTCCGAATCACCGCACCGGTATCCACCGTATCGTCATTCGTCATAGCGATGCTGTTCCAGTCCTCATCGGTCCAGTTGATCTCATCAATTCCAAACGTATTATCCGCCGCAAATGAAACCGGCGCGCTTATGGCGCTCACCACCATGGCGGCTGCAATTCCTGCGGC
The DNA here is from genome assembly GCA_946401715.1 of uncultured Clostridia bacterium. GTDB lineage: Bacteria > Bacillota > Clostridia > Lachnospirales > Lachnospiraceae > Porcincola. The sequence continues at coordinate 4,175 of CAMIVF010000023.1, forward strand.
AAGTTTCTGTGCTTTTCTCATAATCCGTATCCCTCGTGTTATCCGTGATTCATTTCTGTCGGTTGTTACGATTTCATCCAAATTATTACAAATCTGTTAAGAATTATTTGCATGATACTACACACTTTCGCCCTTGTCAAGAAACAATTATGTAACACCTTCTCTGCGGGACGTTCAGAACGCAATTCACCCCCGGACGGTTCTCTTGTCCGAGGGTGTCTCATCATATCTGTTCTGTTCCGGCATCCAATGAAATGATACCGGTTTTCGCCTGCGCAGATAACGGTTATTCCTGCGCCGGCAGGCTCCTCTGCCGCCTTGCCTCGAACAGGCAGACTGCCGTGGCGACTGCTGCATTCAGCGATTCTACACTTCCGCTCATGGGAATGCGGATCGCCTGGTCAGCAAGCGCTGCCGTCTCCTCCGTCAGGCCGCGGCTCTCATTTCCGATCAGAATCGCCGCAGGCGCTGTGAAGGATGCTTCATAGAGTCCGATGCTTCCGTCAAGATGTGCAGCCAGCATCCGCACGCCCCGCTCCTTCAGCCGCGCAATCGCACCTTTCAGGTCATCCGTGTAAACAAACGGAACGCGGAAGATGCTCCCCATCGTAGAGCGGGTTACCTTGGGATTATAGATGTCCGCGCAGCCCTGACTGAGCAGAATGCCGGTCACGCCGGCTGCTTCCGCGGTACGGAGAATGGTACCCAGATTGCCCGGATCCTGCAGATTCTCCAGTATGACCATCAGGGGACAGTCTCCGTCTGTCAGATCCTTCAGCCCATACCCAAGCTGCTTCACCACCGCAAGGATTCCCTGCGGGGACTGCGTGTCCGAAAGATACTGAAAGACCGCGTCCGAGACCGTCTCCGGAACGATCCCGTCCGCGGCTGCCTTCTTTCTTGCAGCAGCACCTTCCTGCGTCAGGAAAAAAGCTTCCGATCCATAGACCTCCAGGCAAAGTCCGTGCGGAATCTCCCGGAACATCTTCGGTCCTTCCACAAGGAATACGCCCTTCTTCGCGCGTTCCTTCGCACTTTTCTTCAGTCTGACCAGTTCTTTGATCTTTCCGTTTCCGGTGCTTGTGATCATATCGACAATGCCTTCGCGACACGCACCATGTAATCCGGCAGCTCCTTCTGCATCGCAAGCGCCTGTGCCATGTCAAAGTCCACCCAGTTGCCGTCCCGGTAACCGACCACGCGGTTGGTCTTCCCCTCCGCGAGCAGGTCCACCGCATAGGCCCCCATCATGGAAGCATAGACTCTGTCCTTGCAGGTCGGCGATCCGCCTCTTTGCATGTGGCCCAGAATCGTTGCGCGGGTCTCGACGCCGGTAGCAGCCTCGATCCGTCGTGCCATGGAAGCGGAATGGCCATTGCCCTCCGCATTCACGATAATATGATGCTTCTTTCCCCGCCTTCTGCAGTCGATAATGTTATTGATCAGCTTCTGCTCATCATAGTCATAGGTCTCCGGAAGCAGGATATCCTCTGCCCCGTTCGCGATGCCGCACCACAGCGCAATGTATCCGGCGCGCCTTCCCATCACCTCGATGATCGAACAGCGCTCATGCGACGTCGAGGTATCACGGACCTTGTCGATCGCGTCCATCGCCGTATTGACTGCCGTATCGAACCCGATCGTGTACTCGGTGCACGCGATGTCCAGGTCAATCGTCCCCGGTACTCCGATCGTGTTGATTCCCAGCTCCGCCAGCTTCCCTGCCCCTGCGAATGAGCCGTCGCCGCCTATGACGACAAGACCTTCGATGCCGTTCTTTCTGCAGTTTTCGGCTGCCCTCTGCTGTCCCTCCGGGGTACGGAATTCCATGCTCCTTGCAGTATACAGGAACGTACCGCCCTTTGAGATGGTATCGGATACGGATCTTGCATCCAGGTCGATAATCTCTTCATTCAGAAGACCTTTATAGCCCTGGTAGATTCCCTTGACCTTGATTCCTTTGTTGATCGCCATACGGACAACCGCACGGATCGCCGCATTCATGCCCGGCGCATCGCCGCCGCTTGTCAGAACTCCAATCGTCTTGATTTTCGAAGCCATTCTCTGTCCCCCTGGTATTCATTCACCCTGGTTTGTGGATCGGTTGCCTGTCTTTCGGTTCTCTGTCACTTTGGTTTGTGGGTCGGTTGCCTGTCTTTCAGTTCTCTGTCACTCTGGTCTGTGGGTCGGTTGCCGTCTTTCGGTTTCTGTCACCCTGGTCTGTGGATCGATTACCTGTCTTCCAGTTTCCGGTAAGCCCGGTGATGTCCTACATACTTGTATGCCGGACGGATCAGCTTGCCTTCATTGACAAGCTCTTCCATACGATGCGCCGCCCAGCCGGATATCCTTGCGATCGCGAAGATCGGTGTGTACAGCTGCATCGGAATGCCAAGCATGGAATACACAAATCCGGAGTAGAAGTCAACATTGCAGCAGATCGGCTTCGACAACTGCTTGCGCTCTGTCAGAAGCTTTGCGGAGATCCGCTCCACTGACTCGTACAGTGCAAACTCCTCCTCAAGGCCCTTTGCTTCAGACAGCTTTTTCGCAGCCGCCTTCAGAATCACGGCACGCGGATCGCTCAGTGTATAGATCGCATGGCCCATGCCGTAGATCAGTCCGGAATGGTCAAATGCTTCCTTCTTCATGATCTTCTCAAGGTAATCCTGAATCTGGGCCTCATCTTCCCAATTGGACAGATGAGACTTGATATCCGAGAACATCTTTTCCACCTTCAGATTCGCACCGCCGTGTTTTGGCCCTTTCAGGGAAGCAAGCGACGCCGCTACCGCAGAATAGGTATCGGTACCTGTCGATGAAACAACATGCGTTGTAAACGTTGAGTTGTTACCGCCGCCATGCTCAGCGTGAATGACGAGGCACTCATCCAGAACCCTTGCCTCAAGATCCGTGTAGGCTCCGTCGTCCCGCAGCATCCGGAGAATATTCTCGGCAGTCGACAGCGATTCACTCGGATACCGGATGATCAGGGACCGGTCATTGTTGTAATGCTGATATGCGTGATAATTGTAAACGGCAATCAGCGGCATGACGCCAATCAGGTACAGCGCCTGCCGGAATACATTCTGTATCGACGTATTGTCCGGATCCTTGTCATAGGAATACAGCGTCAGAACAGAGCGCTGCATGCCGTTCATGATATTCTTGCTCGGCGCCTTCAGTATGACATCGCGCACAAACTTGGACGGCAGTTCTCTGTACTGTGAAAGCAGATGTATGAATTCCTTCAGTTCTGTCTTGGTCGGAAGATTGCCGAACAGCAGGAGGTAGGTTGCCTCCTCAAATGTAAACTTGCGGTTTTTATTCCCTTCAATCAGCTCGCCGACCTTATATCCCTGAAAGTAAAGCTCGCCCTCAATCGGCACCGATTTTCCGTCTATATCCTTATGTCCGTTAACGTCGGAAATCTCTGTCAGTCCGGTCAGGACACCGCGTCCGTTCGATTCGCGCAGTCCCCTTTTGACATTGAACTTCTGATAAAGTCCCATGTCCATCTTATTCGCGTCAAGCGCAACATCCGTCAGCTCAAGCAGCCGCTCATCACGCTCTTTTTTTTCCTGTTCACTCAGCATGTGTTACCTCCCGAGTTTTATTCTTTCCCTCATATTTTTATGCGAAAATATTATAACATGGCACGATATCTGTCAAACAAAGCCCGTGCAGAAGGAGCCCGGCGATACGCCTGAGCTCCCTCCGCACATTTACTATACACTTACCACTTTATATCTGTCCGTAATCACTGCCGTCATTCCAAAAAACTGTCACAGTGCAGCAGACAGATATTTGTTACTTTTTGCTTTTTTTGCTCTTCTTCCCCTTCTTGTCTTTCCTCTTTCCCGTCTTCTCCTTGTCCGCGGCCTTCTCCTCCGGCTTTGCGGCAGCTTTTCCGGCAGTCTTCACTGCCGGGTTCACAGCAGTCTTTACCGCTGTTTCCGGGACTGTTCTCCTTCTTTCTTCCTTTTCCTGGTGTGCAGTTTCCTTTCTGCGAATCTTTGTTCCTTCCGCACACACGGAAAGAAACGCAGCTGCCTGCTCCAGATTTGACTCATTCAAGGAATAATAAGTCCACTTCCCGCGCCTTACTGCATTCACAGCTCCGGAATCGGACAGAGTCTTCATATGATGTGACAATGTTGACTGTACGACATCAATCGCCTCCAGGATCTCTCCTGCGCTGAGTTCCTTCTCTCTCAGCAGATTGATAATCTGTATACGGTGCGGGTCCCCAAGCGCCCTGAAGATGCGGTCGAAAGATTCTCCCCCTGCGTAAATAGCATTGTTATTCATACTCGTCTCCCCTTATCTATCCTTTAAATTCATCATATCCGATCTCAAAGCAGCCACCTGTATTTTTTGGATCGGCACCTTGATGAATGCTGATTTCCTGTTTTATGCTCTGCCCTCTGTCCGGACAGTTATCCTGCTAATTGTAAATCTATTTATCGATATATGTCGATATGTCGGTAAGTTCTGATAATTTGCCTTATCCTTTATTTGCCTTACCCTGTGCTGTCATAACCATTCGCTGACAGAATGTCATCCGCCAGGCGCAGTGTCATGGCACTGTGCGTGCGCGCTTTTACGCTGCCGGCGCCCCTGCTGCCTGTGCCTGACCGGTTTATGTCGCCGGCGTTCCTGCTGCCTGTGCCGGACCGGTTTACGCCGCCGGCGTTCCTGCTGCCAGCGCCTGACCGGTTTATGTCGCCGGCGTTCCTGCTGCCAGCGCCTGTGCCTGCGCCTGTACTGCCGCGACCTGTGCCTGGCCGGCTGCAGTCCTGGACCATGCTACGATGGATCCAATCCCGTCATCCTCAACGGTTCCATAGGTTTCTTCGATCTGGGTACGCAGAGTCTGTGCATCGACCGGATCGGTGACAAGGGACAGCGCCTCCTCCGATTCGTCCTTATAGACAACAATCGGAACACCTTCCTCTATCCGGTCATAGATCAGCTTTACTGCCGCCAGCGGAGTATTCACACAGCCATGGGAACCACTCCCCAGATAAATGGTTCCGCCGAACCAGTATCTGCTCTGCATGTCATGAATGCCGACACCATTGTTGAATGGCATCCAGTAATCTACCGGGGAAGCATATCCCTGTCCGCTCAGTGTCTGATTGCGCGCGCGTCCCTTCAGCGACCATACCCCGCCGGACGGCGTCTCATGTCCCGCATACGGATTCCCGGTGACAACCGGCGTTTCCACAACCAGTTTTCCATTTTTGTAGAACCACATCTTCTGGTTCGTCAGACTGATCTCAACGTAAGTATCGCCGATGTCATTTGCATCCCTGCAGTAAGCTTCCTGCGTGTAGACCGGTTCGATGGTCGCTTTCTTCTGCGCACGGATCGCTTCGAGGAGTTTCTCATAGGTTGCTTCCTGATCCAGCTGCCAGCCATAATCGCCGATGCCTTCTTCCAGCGTGATCTTTGTTCCGATGCTGGTGTAAAAATCACGTTCGCACTGGAAGGTATCATACTTTTCAGCAAGGGAGGTCACGTAATCCCGTACCTTCTCTTCATCCAGCCGGTACGCACTGCCTTCTTTGTCAAGGAATGAAGAAATGACCTCTGAATTGATCACTTCCGTACGGTTTCCGAAACGCAGAAGCACTTTTGCGCCCAGAACCTTATTCATCGACATTGCTTCCGTGATGAGGCTGATATCACTGCTCTTCACTTCCGGGTTTATATACAGTCCCAGGGCATCAAGATCGATTGATGTCGATCCATCGATAAGAGCTTTCCTGACCGCTTCTTCTGTCTTCTCCCTGTCAAGCATCGTACCATAGATTTCCGGCTGCACCTGAGCGCCGTCATCTGTCAGGACAATCTCTGCGTCCTGCGGCTCGATGATATTATCCTTCTGCATACAGGCAAGAGAAGCAACCGCCTCCGGAATCCGGCTGTCATCATAAGACGTCTGAAGAGCAGAATCATTCCTGCCCAGCAGCTGTTTGATCATCATGACCGGCCAGGCCCAGGTTTTCTGCTGCTTCATCGCGTTGTCGATCTCACCGTTGTCACGGTAGACCATTGCGACATCCTCCGCGTCGATCACATTATCGCTGGCAAAGGAAGACTCACTGGCCGCAGAGGTATCCGCTTCCGGCTTCCTTGCTTCCAGCTGCAGGCTGTAAGAATCCACTTTGGCTTTCACAGCCGCCTTCACGTCATACACAGACTGTTCCGCTGCCGGAATGCCGAAAAACTCTGTTCCGGGGTAGAAGCGGTTTCTGTAGTGCCAGGCAGTATATCCGTATCCTGCTGATGCCGCTACGATCGCAGATGCGATCAGCGGAATCCGGATCCGGTACAGAACGCCCTTTGCCGTAAGCGGGAGGTTTGCTGTCTGGTTCTCCACTGTCTGTGCTGCTGCCTGATCCGCAGCCTGATCGATTACCTGTGCTGCTGCCTGATCCACGGACTGATCCGCAGCCTGATCTGTAGGATGCTCACTTTGTGCTGCAGATACTACCGGTTCCTGTGTTGCTGCCAGCTGATTATTTTCTTTCCGTCCATGCGCTGCTTTCTTCGTTCTGTGCAGCAGCGGATTCGGCTGGTTCAGATAGCTTCTGTCCGGCTTCGCTCTGCGGCCGGAATCAGCAGTCCGTTCTTTTTGTTCTCCTAAGTTCACACTGTCCTCAGAAGAAACTCCGGCGGAAAGAGATGCAGAAAAAACGTCCTTATGGATTGCCGGACGCATCTCTTCAGCCGTCTTTTCTGACGGGACCTTTTTCTCTGATACAGAGGGAGCAGTGGATTCCTTCACAGGAGCAGGAGCAGGAGATTCCTTAACGTGAAATAAGCGTCCGTCGCTTCCTACCTCCAGCCTGTCCATATGGCTGTTTGCAAGACCGCGTCCGACGCTCTTAGACTCTCTTGAATTATGATCACCCTTAATCGCACTCGCCTGTTTCCCGGCTCTGCGTGCAGCAGCCTTCCGCTCTTTTCTCAGAGAACTGCTGTCAACATACAGAAGAGAATTTCTCTCTCCTCCGTCACGGGAGTAACGGCTCGAAGACGACAGACCCGCCCGCGGGTCTTCCGCCAGATTTCCCCTATTCATCTGGTGCCCCTTACTAATGCTTCATACTGTTCCGGCCGCCCTTACAGCCGGTTCAGCTCCCCTGTGCATATAATACGAATTTATTATATCGAATTATGCCGAAAATTCAAACAAAAACAGAGCTCTTTTCCAAAAAAGTTTTACACGTCTTTTACACACGGTTTCCCACTGTCTATCCACAGGTTATCCACGATCAGTCCGGCCCCCTTCTCCATGCAGACAAGGCTGCCGCAGCATTCACTGTGACAGCCTTGCACTAAGTGGTTCTACCGCTGTGAGGGCGGATAGGCAATATACTATCAGCTAAATGTGGGAGAAATATGAGCATTAGATGTATTCCTCTGTCTTTTCCAGCCTGGATACCGGAAAACGCATCCAGAAGGTAACGCCGGAAGGTTCATTTTCCGAGCCGCAGCTTCCCCCATGCAGCGTCACGATCTCCCTGACGATGTACAGACCGATTCCGCTCCCGGAAGTTTCTTTTTCTTCTGACCGGTACCCGCGCTCCCAGATCCGTTCCTTCTCCTCCTCCGCGATCCCGGCTCCGTCATTATAGATGCCGATCACACAGCTCTCCCCCTCCGCCCGCAGGGAGAGGACGATCTTCCTGTCTGGTCTGGTATGGCTATATGCATTCATGATGTAGTTATGCACAGCCTGCTCAATCAGCGAAGCATCCGCAATCATATAGATCTGCGGCGCAATCTTCGCACTGAACCGGATCCGGTTTGTCTTCAGCCAGCCTTCATACTTCGGGACAAGCTCTGACAGCAGGTCCGACAGACTGATTCTGCGGTATACGGTTCTGAGGCCGGCGCCGGCTTTCTGCTCTTCCATCAGAATCCGGGTAATCAGGCCGCTCATCTTGTCGATCTCTTCCATGATGGAGTCATAATAATACGCCCGTTTTGTCTCATCTGTTTCATACTGATTCAGTTCGACCTGGCTGGAAATGATCGCAAGCGGTGTTTTCAGCTGATGTGTGATGTTCCTGGCCTGTTCCTTGTTCACGGTATTGCCGCCCGTTCTGCGCACAGCATCATTGCTGACAAGGAACCTGTAATTCTTCAGTTCAGTATCGTTGTTCTGGAAGATATCCGTGATTCTGTTCGTATGATCCGCGATCCGGGACAGCTCATGATTTCCCAGGACAGTGATCCGCCCGCCGTAATTTCCCGATACCACCCTGTCAAGCTGGTTTTCGATCTGTTTCAGGCTCTTCTCCGGTTTTTCCCAAAGCGCCAGGGACAGGAGAATAAGCATCAGCGCACTCGGCAGAAACAAATGCAGCGTCATCTTCTCTGCCTGTTCCAGCTTCGATCTCAGAAACACCATGTTTTTATAGATGAGCACATAGTACAGCTTGCCGTCACTGACCAGCTTTCCCCTGAGCGCGATGATTTCCCTTTGTCCGCTTTCCTCCTTCTCAGGAACCGGATCCTCCACAAAACGTTCCTTTTCACTCAGGATCTGGCGAAGCTCCTCTGTATAGCGGACTTCCTCCCCGGCATAAACCGCCTCGCCGTCTTCGCCGCAGATCAGAAACCGGACAGTCTCCTCCAGCTCCTCCAGCGTCTCCTCCTCTTCCGTGTCTTCGTACCCTCTGGCAATCAGTTCACCGATATCCATCTCTGACACAGACTCCCACGCTCTGTTGATACTGCCCTTCACAGACAGCTCCTGCGCAGCCGGGCCCCAAAAAAGAAACAGCAGAAACAGTGTTCCTGCTGCAGCCATCCATGCCACGAAAAGATGTACGATATACTGCGCTTTGAGGCTCTTCATCTACCCCTCCTTCATGCAGTAGCCCGCCCCGTAAACAGTCTGGATATAAGGGCAGTCATCTCCAAGCTTTTTTCTGATCTGTTTCACAAACGTATCAACCGTCCGGAAATCTCCCTCGTAATCGAATCCCCATACAGAATCCAGTATCATCTCCCGGCTCAGCACCTTGTTCCGGTTCTTCACCAGATACAGAAGCAGGGAAAATTCTTTTGATGTAAATGGAATCTCCCGCTCGCCGGCCATAACCTTCTGGTTGTCCAGTTCTATAATAAGGTCTCCAAACCTGATTGTCTTGGAATAATCGTAATAACGGTTCAAAAGATTCTCGATATAGGCAAGCAGGACACGCAGACGGAACGGCTTTGTGATGTAATTATCCGCACCATATGTCAGGCCCTTGAGCTGATCCTCTTCCGATTCCTGCGCGGTCGTGATAATGATCGGCACCTCGGACCGCTCCCGGATGCTCTTCAGAACCTCAAATCCATCAAGCTCCGGAAGCATGACATCCAGCAGGATAATATCAATCTCAAGACTGTGGGAATAGAACTGCTTCAGCGCTTCCTGCCCGGTTTCGGCGCAGATGGTCTGATATCCATTCCGTCTCAGAAATGTGCGGATGGAATCCATCAGCTTAACATCATCTTCGACAATCAGTACGACGCGCCTTTCCTCTCTCATAGCTTTCTCCTGCTGACTATACACATACCAGTTTACTATACAAAAGAAAAATGAGAGAAATATGTGTGCTTCACGAAGCAGCGGCGATGCGGGTGCTGCTCAGTACAGTACCACCGGCGTTCCGGTATCCGCGTTGTTGAAAATGAATTCTGCGGCGGGAGCAGGCATATTGACGCATCCGTGTGACCCGCTCGTCTGGTAGATATTCCCGCCGAACGCGGATCTCCAGTTTGCGTCATGCAGTCCCTGGCCGTCATAGAACGGCATCCAGTACTTCACCGGCGTTCCGTTGGTCTCATTGGACGGAATCAGTGTCGCAGGGCTTTCCTTGTAAGCGATCGGGAAGATACCTGTCTGTGTCGGTGTATTCTTCGCAATGCAGCCTGTGACGACGTCCGTCTCGTACAGCATCTGATAATCCTTGTAGAACCACAGATGCTGGGCACTGATCGAGACTTCGACATATGACGCCATATCGTCCCTTCCGTGTCTGCCGACACCTGTATATGAATAGACAGGTTCACGCTCCGTCTGCACATTGGACTGGATATCAGCGAGCAGCTGGGCGTATTCTCCCTCTTCGTCAATCAGGTAACCGTAATTGTTGTCATTTTCGGCAAAGGTAATATCATTGCCGGCGGTCGTATGGAAGCTGCGCTCATAGTAAATCGTGTTATACTTCTGCCCCAGTGTCATGACATACTCACGGATTCTTTCCTCGCTCAGGTAGCCCTCGCCGTTTTCAAAGACGACCCATTCACAGATCGTGTTCCAGTCAAGGACCTCCTTCTCATCCCCGAAGACATAGGTGATAACCGCCTTGTCATAAGAGTTATATGTATTTACTTTCAGATTCAGCGTGGGATCTGTCGACAAGATCGACGGAACGATATATAACGATGCAGGAATCGCAGCATCAATCTGCGCTGGCGGCTCGGTGCCGCCGACTGCATTCTCCACCGCCTGCTGAACCAGCTGCTGGATATCGGAATCATTCAGCATGGTTCCCTGGACTTCCGGCTTGATGGCATAGTTCTTCGCTTCCTGATCATATGTGATCTCAGCATCTGCATTCTGAATCCGCTCATCTGCCATGGCTGAAGTCGTCACCGCCTGGGAAAGCTTCTGTGCGTCAAACCGGAACGGAACATCAAGTTCAAAAGAATTCCCGTTCATCAGAGAGTCGAGCAGTACCGGAATCGAACTCTTCTGCTTTTCGTGCGCGTCCTTCAGTCCAGCCTCCAGCGCAGTCTCATCAACCGTATAACCGATATCTGCCAGAGACCACACAGCCTCTTCCTTCCCGTTCTCGGTCAGATGCAGCTGCCCCTTCGAATACTCCTCTTTCAGAACCGGCAGAACTTCATCCGGTGTTTTCCCCGACACGTCAAACCCATTGATCGAGGAATGATCAAAAAAGGTTGTTCTGTTCCATTCCCGGGCCATCAGCATACACGCAATCAGCAAAAGTGCCGCAATCAGAGCGCCTGCTATACCGAGAATCCATGTCATGATCTTAGTCAAAACTTTTCTACCCCTTTTCTTTCTGCCCCTGTATTAACTTCTCTCCCCTGCAGTCAGATCATACGCCGCAATACCTGCACGCAAAAGTGCAGCAGGTATAACTGCAGCTGGGCGGATCTTCTTTCCTCTGCCTGCATGAACTTGAGTGCCCCGGCTGTATTGTCTTCACTATATCACCATCACATATGTCCGTCACCACAGAATTCCTGAAAAAAAAGATTAAGACTTTTGTAACGGACGCGTGTGAAGCACCGTGAAAGAGTATATCATCTCCGCCAGACGGTTTCCAGCTTATGTTCTGTGATGCATATGCGCATTCGTTTTATATATTGATACAATTGTCAGTAATA
>CAMIVF010000024.1 GCA_946401715.1 uncultured Clostridia bacterium
TATAGTTGTTCTTATTCACCGCAATGGTAATCCGGTTGGGCTGTGCCGTCACCTGGGAAGCCGTATTGATGATGCAGCCATTGTCCTTCGCCCCGTCCTTCGCCGTCAGGATGAACAGACCATAGCTGAGCTTGAACATCGCGTTTGCGTCGAGCACAGGCGTATAAGCCGCCGCTTCCGGCGCTGCCTCAACCTCAGTCACCTCAGTCTTTTTCTCGATCGTAGCGTCGATGGCATCTGCGATGGCATCAAGCTGCGCAAGCTGGTCTTCCTTCAGCGCAGACTTGATCGTCAGCGTCTCATTCAGGACATTCATGTTCCTGCATTTCTCCATGAGTTCGCGCATCAGCTTGCCGCTGGTCGGCGCCCAGGATCCGTTCTCGATGATCGCCACGGTACGGTTCTGGATGTTATGTGCCGCCAGGTCATACAGGAAGCTTTCCATCTGGACGAAAATGCCGGCGTTGTAGGTCGTGGATGCCAGCACCAGATGACTGTAGCGGAACACCGCCGCGACAATCTCGCTGGCAGGTGTGACCGAAACGTCAAACATATAAGTCGGGATGCCCTTCTCGCGCAGGCGGACCGCAAGACACTCCGCCGCATTCTCGGTATGATGGTAGACCGAAGCGTAGGCAATCACGACGCCGGTTTCTTCCGGTGTATAGGTCGCCCAGTGCTGATAGATATTCACGATGTCGCTGATGTTCTTTCTCCAGACAAAGCCATGGAGCGGGCACAGATACTGGATGTCAAGCGCAGCCGCTTTCTTCAGGACAGCGGTGACCTGCGGGCCGTACTTGCCGACGATATTCGTGTAGTACCGTCTCGCCTCGTCCAGATAATCGTGCTCGAAGTTCACCTCGTCAGCGAACAGCGCACCGTTGATCGCTCCGAAGGTTCCGAATGCATCCGCAGTGAACAGAACCTTGCCGGTGGTATCATAGGTCATCATGACCTCCGGCCAGTGGACCATCGGCGCATTGACGAACGTGAGGGTATGCGTGCCGGAAGACAGCGTATCTCCTTCCTTCACGATCCGGCACATAGCATCCACGTCAAACGTGAAATACTGTTTCATCATGACTGCAAGCTTCTGATTGCAGACAATCTTCACATCCGGATAACGGCGGACCAGCTCCTCCAGGGTCGCACTGTGATCCGGCTCCATGTGGTGGACAACGATATAGTCCAGATGCCTTCCTGCCAGCGCGTATTCCACGTTCTCAAAGAAGATGGTTCCGACCGCGGCGTCCACCGTATCAAACAGCACCGTTTTCTCATCCAGCAGCAGATAAGAATTATAGGAAACGCCCTTCGGCACCGAATAGACCCCCTCAAACATCGCCAGGCGTCTGTCATTTGCTCCGACCCAGATCAGGTCATCGGTCACTTTTCTGCAGCAATACATAGTTTCACCTACCTTTCTCCGGACTCTCACCGGGATATCAATACAATTATCCAATCATTGAGCTGTATCCTGATTATAGCATATTTTGATAACAGCGCCAAAAGCCTGGCCTGCACGCAAGAGCGCCGGGCGCGGAACGATCCGCAATCAGCTTCCGGCAGATGATTCCTGTTAAGAAAACAGGCAGCCCGGTTCCGCACCTGGCTGCCTGTATGTTTCTCTCGTCTGTCAACCTATGTTTATATCTGACTACTCTCCATCGAACGCTTTTTTCATCTTTTCGCGGAATGATTTCTTTTTCTTCTTCGGCTCTTCCGGCTCTTCCAGATGCAGGCTGTTGCCGGTCAGCTCATCAAATCTGCGAAGGGCCTCCTTGGCTTCCTCGCTCAGACGGCTCGGCGTACGGACAGACAGCGTGATATAGTGATCGCCTCTGACGTCCTTGTTGCGGACGCTGGGAACGCCTTTTCCCTTCAGTCTCACGCGGGTGCCGGACTGCGTTCCGGGCCTTACCGTATAAATCACGTCGCCGTCCACGGTTTTGATCCTCATGTCCCCGCCCAGGGCCGCCTGCGCGAACGAAATCTCGACATTGGAGAAAATGTCCATGTCCTGGCGCACAAAGTTCGGATCGGAGGCAACACGCACCTCGACCAGCAGGTCTCCTCTCGGGCCGCCGTTCAGGCCGGGTTCACCCTTTTCGCGGATGCGGATGCTCTGTCCGTCATCAATTCCGGCCGGAATCGTCACCTCGATGGTCTTTTTGCTGGAAGTGTATCCGCTTCCCGCGCAGTTCGGACACTTCTGCTCGATGATCTTACCGGTTCCGCGGCAGTCAGGACACGGCTGCGTGCTCTGCACCATTCCGAAAAAGCTCTGCTGGCGGATCGTCACCTGGCCTGTTCCGCGGCACTTCGGGCAGATCTTCGGCGAAGTCCCGGGCTTTGCGCCGGTTCCGTGGCAGTTGGTGCATTCTTCCTTCAGGACAACCTCGACATTCCGGGTACAGCCGGAGATGGCGTCGGCAAATGAAATGGATACGCGCGTGCGCACATTTGCACCCTGCATGGGCGCGTTCGGGTTGCGCTGCCGCCTTCCGCCGCCGAACAGATCGGAGAAGATATCTCCCATTCCGCCCATGCCGCCGAAAATATCCGAGAAGTCGAATCCGCTCGCATCGAACCCGCCGCCCTGCTCAAACGCAGCATGTCCAAACTGGTCATACTGCTGGCGCTTCTGCGGATCACTCAGGATCGCGTACGCTTCGGAAGCTTCCTTGAACTTCTCTGCAGCCGCCTCGTCTCCCGGGTTCATATCCGGATGATACTTTTTCGCAAGCTTCCGGTAAGCCTTCTTCAGGGCCTCCTCATCCGCGTCCTTCGGAACGCCAAGCACTTCATAATAGTCTCTCTTCTCTGCCATACACTACTCCATCTTGTCCGCGCGCAGTAAACCATTTACGCCGTAAAGGTCTGTGCGGGCATTCCGCACAGACCTGTTGATTCTATTCCGTTCTCTCACCGGCCGAAGCTGTGTCCCCGGCCGGCTGACGCATTCCTCAGACCTCTCTGAAGTCTCCGTCCACAACATCGTCATCAGCCTGGCCGCCGGCATTCGCTTCCGGACCCGGTCCCGGCTGAGGACCGCCCTGGCCCTGCTGCTGCGCTGCCTGCTGCTGATACAGCTTCTCAAACAGCTTCTGGGCACTGGCCATCAGCTTCTCTCTTCCGGCCTTCAGGTCATTGATCTGGTCGTCCGTCAGCTCATCGCCGCACTTCGCGATCGTCTCCTTGAGCGCCTTCAGGTCTTCCTCAACCGCAGCCTTGTCGGACGCATCAAGAGCCGCGCCTGCTTCCTCCATGGCCTTCTCGGTCTGGAACACGATCGCGTCCGCGTCGTTCTTGGTGTCAATGCCTTCCTTGCGCTTCTTATCCTGCGCTTCGTACTCGGCAGCTTCCTTCACAGCCTTATCGATCTCTTCATCCGACATGTTGGAGCCGGAAGTGATGGTGATGTGCTGTTCCTTGCCGGTGCCCAGATCCTTCGCGGAGACATTCACGATGCCGTTTGCATCGATGTCAAAGGTAACCTCGATCTGCGGAACGCCTCTTCTTGCAGGCGGAATGCCATCCAGGCGGAACTGGCCGAGCGTCTTGTTGTCGCGGGCAAACTGTCTTTCACCCTGCACCACGTGGATATCAACAGCGGTCTGGTTGTCAGCCGCGGTGGAGAAGATCTGGCTCTTCTTCGTCGGGATCGTGGTGTTGCGCTCAATCAGCTTCGTCGCGACGCCGCCGAGTGTCTCGATCGACAGGGACAGCGGAGTCACATCAAGCAGAAGGATATCGCCGGCACCTGCGTCGCCCGCAAGCTTGCCGCCCTGAATCGCAGCACCGATTGCGACGCACTCGTCCGGGTTGAGCGTCTTGCTCGGCTCTTTGCCGGTGAGCGCCCTGACCTTATCCTGGACTGCCGGAATACGGGTGGAGCCGCCGACCAGAAGAACCTTGCCAAGCTCGGAAGCCGTAACGCCGGCGTCTGCCAGCGCCTTGCGGACCGGATCCGCCGTCGCGTCGACCAGATCACTGGTCAGCTCATCGAACTTCGCCTTCGTCAGATCCATCTCGAAATGCTTCGGACCGGTCTCATTGGCCGTAATGAACGGCAGGTTGATGTTTGTCGTGGTCGCGGAGCTCAGTTCCTTCTTCGCCTTCTCGGCCGCTTCCCTGAGCCTCTGCAGTGCCATCTTATCCTGTCCGAGATCGATGCCTTCCTTGTTCTTGAAATCCTGGATCATGTAATCCGTGATTCTCTGGTCGAAGTCATCGCCGCCCAGACGGTTGTTGCCGTTCGTTGCCAGAACCTCGATCACGCCGTCACCGATCTCGATGATGGAGACATCAAATGTGCCGCCGCCAAGGTCATAGACCATGATCTTCTGCTCTTTCTCGTTATCCAGTCCGTATGCCAGCGCAGCCGCAGTCGGCTCGTTGATGATACGCTTGACCTCCATGCCGGCGATCTTTCCGGCATCCTTGGTCGCCTGTCTCTGTGCGTCATTGAAGTAAGCCGGGCAGGTGATCACCGCCTCGGTTACCTTCTCGCCGAGATACGCTTCCGCGTCAGCCTTCAGCTTCTGAAGAATCATCGCGGAGATCTCCTGCGGTGAATACTTCTTGGCATCGATGTCCACTCTGAAATCAGATCCCATATGTCTCTTGATGGAAGAGACCGTGCGGTCAGAGTTTGTGACAGCCTGTCTCTTCGCAGGCTCACCGACAAGTCTCTCACCATTCTTGGTAAATGCAACAACAGACGGTGTTGTCCTTGTACCTTCCGCATTCGCAATAACGGTCGGCTTGCCGCCTTCCATTACCGCCACGCAGCTGTTCGTCGTTCCCAGATCAATTCCGATAATCTTTCCCATAACAATCCTCCTCTATATTCCTGTAATCCGTATTTCGTCCTGTGATTTGTTCTCAGTTGGCCACCTTCACCATACTGTGGCGTACAACCGAGTCGTGGTAGGTATATCCCTTCTGCAGTTCCTGGACGACTATGTTCTCGCCCACCGTATCATCATCAACATGCATGACAGCATTATGAAGATTCGGATCAAATTCTTTTCCCTCGGCCTCGATCGGCTTCACTCCGATCGAATCGAGTTCCTGAAGCATCGACTTGTAGATCTTTTCCATTCCTTCCACGAACGCATCTTCCTGCTCAGGTGCCTGCGCCAGACCTCTCTCAAAGTTGTCGATCACGGGAAGAATCTTCTCGATCACACTCTTTGCCCCGAGGTCGAACATCTGGCCCTTCTCTCTCTCCGTTCTCTTCCGGAAATTGTCGAACTCTGCCATCTGCCGCTTCACCTGGTCGGTCAGTTCTTCGATCTTCTCGTCTTTTTTATCTTTCTTCTTTTTGAAGAAAGACTTCTTCGGGGCACTCTCTTCTGCCTGCGTAAATGTGCCGTCCATGACGTCTTCTTCACCAGGCGCTTCTGCTTCCTTTGCAGTCCCCTCTGATTCACTGTCCTTTTCCGTGTTCTTCCCGGATTCTGCTTCCGGGGAAGAATCCTCAGCTGCTGTTTCAGCCTGTTCCCCTTCCGGTGCGGAAGAGATGTTCTTTTCTTCTTCCTGCTCCATTCCGGCGATTGTTTCCTTGCTGGTCTCTTCTGTCATAGTCTCCTCCGATTTTCTCATCTATTCTGTAAACACCAGTCCGTTTCCTGGCTAACTCTCCTCGTCCTTCCGGTAAACCTCATCCAGCTGGCCGGTCAGGTCTTTCAGGATTCCTACAACCTTTCCGTAATCCATACGCTTCGGTCCTACGATGCCGATCCGGCCGTACATGCCGTCGCCAAGATCATAGGTGGCTGTCACGACACTGCAGTCCTTCAGGTTTTCATTGCCAAGCTCAGACCCGATCGCAACCTGAATCGACTGGCCGGGATCCTGTTCCTTCTCCATCAGAGACAGCAGGGGGTGTTTCTCCTCAAAGGCATGGATCAGGCCGCTCGCCTTATCCGTATCCGATGAAAGCTCCGGATAGCGGAATATGTTCGTGGCGCCGCTCGTGTAAACTTCGACATCCTCTTCCTGGCTGATCACGTCCGCTACGGCGTCCAGCACCTCGGAAATCAGGTCTGACTGTATACCGGCTTCCTGCTTCAGCTTGGAGATCGTCGCGAGATTGATCTGTTCGATCGTCAGTCCGTTCAGCCTGGAATTCAGCTGTATGTTCAGCTGAAGGATCTGATCGCGGCTCAGGCCGTGCACCATGTGGATAATCCGGTTCTTTACCACATTGCCTTCCGCCACGATCGTCGCAAGAATCTGCCCGTCGTCAACGGCCGACAGCTGGATAAACTTCAGCTTCGTTCTGTGGTACTGCGGACTGGTGATCATCGTCGCGTAGTTCGTGTTCACCGCCAGGTACCGGACAATCTGCTTGAGCAGCATCTCCATCTTGTCTTCCCGGGAGATCATCAGCTGTTTCATCTGGGAAACTTCCGCTTCCTTCTCCTCCATCAGGCGGTCCACATAAAGCCTGTATCCCCGATCAGACGGAATTCTTCCTGATGAGGTATGCGGCTGTATGATCAGCCCCATCTCCTCCAGGTCGCTCATCTCGTTCCGGATTGTCGCAGAACTGAGATTCAGATCCGACATCTTCGAGATCGTCCTTGACCCGACCGGGTCACCCGTTTCCAGATACGTCTGTATGATGGCTTTCAGGATTGTCCACTTCCGGTCATCCAGTTCCATTCCCATGCCGGTTCCTCCTCTCTTTGTCTCTGTTAGCACTCGAATTATTGGAGTGCTAACACTTATGGCATTATCATAAGGCCGCCATCCGGGTTTGTCAACCTGAATTTGTGAAAAAAAGATGGAACTTTTCAACAGGTGTATCGAACCGGCTTTTGTGCTATGATGATATTGTTCATATTGATTATGATCGATTCAGGAGTATCTCATGCGCAAAACGATTCTTCTTGCCATCATTGCCTGTGTCCTTGGAATTGTCATTCTGGCTGCCCTGGCCTTCTGCATCCCGAACAGATTCGGATCACGGAAAGAGGACCAGCAGTCCGAGGTATTCACAGGCTTCCAGTTTTCGACAGAGAAGCCGGCTGTCAAAAAGCCGGCCGCACAGGAGCGACCGGCAGCATCCGCTTCCGAAAACCTGCCGGGCGATACGCTTCCGGGCAGCGGAAAGCCTTCTGCCTCCCCGCTTCCGGCAGAAACGGAGACTGCAGGTCTTCCTGACAGTCAGACGCTCCGCTCCACGCAGCTGCCTGCCCTTGTCAAGGCACACCAGATCATCTGGGTCGGTGATTCCCGCACCCTCGGCATGGGCAATGCGCTTCGCAAGGCCGGGCGCAATGACGATTCGGATCTTTTCGTCGGCGCGGTCGGAGAAGGCGTCAGATGGTTCCGCGATCAGGGAATGGGTGAAATGTCTGATGCCATCGCGCAGCACCCGCAGCTTCCTGTCGTCCTGAACTTCGGTGTGAACGATCCGCAGCTCATCGATGAATACATTGCTGCCTATCAGGATGTGATCGACGCACACCCGGATACAGCGTTCTATATTCTTTCGGTGAATCCGATCGATGAGGAATTCCTGATCGAAGACGGACAGGTTCACGAAACCGTGTTTGACGATATCAACAGCCTGAATATCGCGCGCATGAATGTGAGGCTGAAAAAAGAATTCGGAAGCCGGTACATCGACTCGGCTTCCTTCCTGAAAACAGATGGGTTTGAAACAGTGGACGGTCTGCATTTCTCTACGCAGACGTATCTGAAGATTCATGATTTTGTCGTGAATCAGCTGTTCTGATTCAGACCCGGATCCGCATAGCGCGTTCCGCAGGTCTCCGGATTACACCTCCGAATAGTCTATGTCCATCGCGACCTGAAGCGTATAGTCCGGAAATGCTTTCTGTACGTCTGAAACGACCTCCCTGTACAGGGCTCTCCGGTCCTTTGCATCGAAGCTGATCACAAGATCAAAACGCATGGACTTCTCTTCTTTGTTCAGATAAAACCCATGCATCTGATTCACGTGCGGATGAGAGAAAACAATCTCCCGCACTTTTTTCTGTGTCTCGATGATCTCTTCGTCCTTTGTGTTCACCGAATACACCCCGATGGCTGTCAGGACGATATGATACTTCCGGTAAACTTCCATCTGAATCTTCCGGATCAGCCGGTCCAGCTGATCGACCGAATAGGTATCCGGAACCTCAATATGAATAGAGCCATTCCATGTGTCAGGGCCATAATTATTCAGCACCAGGTCATAAGCTCCCTGTACATCCGGAAAGCCCGTCACCGTTTCCTTGATCTGCCTGACCAGCTCCACATCATTGCTCTCACCCAGTATCTGTGAGATGGTCCCCTTGAGCATCTCAATGCCGGATTTGATAATTACGATGGAAATGATGGCACCGAGCCATGCTTCCAGAGACACATGGAACACCAGAAAAATGCCGGCCGCGACCAGCGTCGACGCTGAGATCACGGAATCCAGCGTAGCGTCCTCTCCGGAATTGACCAGCGAATCTGAATTCACCTTCTCTCCCACGCCCTTGACATAGCGTCCCAGCAGGATCTTCACCATCACCGCCACGGCAACAATGACCAGTGAGACGGTGTTGTACTCCGGTGTCTCAGGATGAATGATCTGCTTCACGGATTCCACAAAAGAGGTGATACCTGCGTACAGTACGATCACGGCAATGATCATGGCACTCAGGTATTCGATCCGTCCGTAGCCGAAGGGATGCTTCTTGTCCGGTTCCTTGCCCGCCAGCTTCGTCCCGACGATGGTAATCAGGGAACTGCCCGCGTCGGAGATGTTGTTGACTGCGTCCAGCACGATTGCGATCGAGTTGGTCATCAGGCCAATCACCGCCTTGAAACCGGCAAGAAACACATTGGCTATGATTCCGATGATGCTGGTTTGAATAATTGTTTTCTCACGGGACAGCTCCTTCCCGTTTTTTTCTTTCATATCATGTATGCTGCCCATAGCTGTCCTCCTGCAATGCATAGATGACCGTTTTACAGATTACGCCCCGGTCAGCTGAAGCTCCTGCGCATGCGCTTTCATCCCGTCAATGACAATCGCGGATACCTCTTTGATATCCATGCCGAGCATCTCGCAGCCCTTCAGGATCAGAGGACGGTCACATTTCGCCGCGAACCGCTTGTCCTTCCACTTCTTCATAAAGCTCTTTACTTCCATGTCAGTGATTCCGTTCGGGCGCATCCTGGCTGCGGCCTGAACGATCCCTGTCAGCTCGTCCACCGTAAACAGGCTTTTCTCCATATCAGTCACCGGCTCGACGTCCGTGCAGATTCCATAGCCGTGGGACAGGATCGCGCGGATATCCTCCTCCGGGACACCCATCTCACGAAGCGGTTCTTCCGTATGCGCCAGGTGCTCGTCCGGATACTTCTCATAATCATAATCATGAAGCCAGCCTACCGCTTCCCAGTGTTCCCTGTCCGCTCCGAAATGTTCCGCCATCGCGCCCATCGCGGCGGAGACATTCGCCGCGTGCAGGATCAGATGCTCCTCCGTAACCAACTGCGCATTGATCTCTTTTGCCTTTTCCAGTGTCAGCTTATCCATTTCTTTTCCTTTCCTGTTTCACTCAAATCTTTTTCCAGCCTTATCTATACTTATGAACGATCCTCATCATTTCCCGGGCCTTTCCTTCAGGCTGAACCCCCGCTCATACAAAATCTGGTCAGAATAAGCGATGCTCCCATCCTCCGTTTCCGTGATCTCCGGGATCTGAACCGGGAGCGTGCCTGAAAATGCTCCGTCCCCGAACATCAGATCAATCGCCGCGACAACGTTGGCATTGTAGGAGCCCATGTTCCCGCTCTTATCAGATCTTTGCGTCGGATCCATATCAAGTCCCGAGCCCATGTAGGCAAGCACGATGGCATCGGCATCCTGGTAGCGGGCAGCATCATAGGGAAGGCTGTCAGACAGAAGCACGAAAAGGCCTCCTGCTGCATGTGTGTCTTCGATCGCACGTGCTATTCCCTGATACTGTTCCGATTCCTCTGACAACGCTTCCAGACCGCTTATCTTCGTCAGGCCGATCACAGCATCAGCCTCTTTTACGGCTTCCTGCAGAGCTTCCGTATAACGCAGTTGATTCTCTTCCGGGGCAGCGTCATAATAGTAGTCAATCGTGATGACCGTATCGGCATCATCAGATCCGTCTGTCGTATCCAGCGCCAGGTTTACGATCCTGGTCTTGTGGCTGATCAGCCCCTGCTCCATCAATTGTCTGAACGCATACTCGATCGTATACGCGTCTTCCTTCTGGCGGCCAAGAAACACGATCTTCTGATTCCCGGCAGCAACCGGCAGCACGCTGTCATTCTTCAGAAGGGTAATTGCCTGCCTGGCAATCTCCATCTCTGTATCATGATGAGCGTCAGAACCAATCACCCACAGCGCGTGCGCTGCCGCCTCTTCCGGATCCGAACCCTTTTTTCTTTCGAGAATCCCATACTTTTCCTTCAGCTTCAGGATACGCATGACGCTCTCATCGATACGCTCAGCCAAAGCGGCGTCACTTTGTGCCATTTCCGCCAAAGAGCCGATATAGGTATCATAAAAGTCTGCCGCCGCTTCACTGTTCAGATCGGTGGGGATCAGCAGAATGTCTGCCCCGGCCAGAATCACCTGCCTGGCGATATTGATCCTGTACTCGGCAGAATCCGGCTCTCCGGGGACAAGACCCGCTGTACGGATGGCATCCATCTCCAGGGCATCCGTTACCACAACACCGTCATATCTCATGTCGCCGCGCAGAATCTGCGTGAGAATCTTTTCAGACATGGTCGCAGGATAGAAACCCTTCGTCGTTCCGTCACCAAAGGTTTTCTCCTCATCAATCAGCGGAAATGTAATATGCGCTGTCATGATCATATCCGCGCCATCGGCAATCGCCGCGGCAAAAGGCTTCAGCTCTGTGGACTGGATTTCCTCATAGGTCTTTTCCACAGACGGTGTTCCGATGTGGCTGTCGACGGAAGTATCCCCATGCCCCGGAAAATGCTTGTATGTCGGAATCACGCCGCACGCAGACACCCCTTTTGCAAACGCGCATCCGAGGGCAGACACTGTATCCGGGTCGTCGGAGAAAGACCTTGTTCTGATCACCGGATTCGCCGGGTTGTTATTGACATCGATATCCGGAGCGAAGTCAAGATTAAAGCCGGCCGCAGCCATCTCCTCTCCCATGACCTGCCCTGTCTTTTCCGCATTCAGGACTGCATGACTGCCGGTTGCGCCGACAGCCATACTCCCCGTCATACGGGTTCCGCCTGCCAGCCGGACGACGACTCCGCCTTCCTCGTCCGCCGCCATAAAATACGGGATATGAGCCGTCGTTTCCTTATTCTCCAGATTGTTCTCCTGCAGCTGGTTCACCAGCACTGCCACCTGACCGGGGTCGAGAACATTCTGGCTGAAAAGAATAATTCCGCCATACTGGTGCGCACGAAGCGCTTCTGACAGCTTCGGTGCATGTGACAGATCCGTCAGAGCTTCCTCATCCCATGTACGGACAGCCGGCATGATCATCTGAGAGATCTTGTCATCCAGTGTCATCGACGCAGCAATCTCCTCTATGCTGAAAGACTGCTTTGCCGCCAGTGATTCCGATCCTGTCATGTCACCTCCAAACGCAGCAGGAAAAGTATTCCCGGCCATGATCGCACTCACAGCCAGTGCCAGTGCTCCTTTCCTTATCCTGCTTCCGGTATTTTGTTTCATATGATCCTATAAAAACGAACTCATCACCAGATTGCTGACATCAAAACCGTGGTCAGTCAGGCGCAGATGGCGGCCGTTCAGTTCCAGAAGTCCTGCACGCCGGTACGTTTCGATCTCTTCAGCAAAGAGGTCTTCCGCACGCTGTGAAAAAGTCTTCTCAAAACGCTGCAGATCCACGCCCTCTGTCAGCCTGAGTCCCAGGATCATGGTTTCGGAGATCTCGTCTTTCCGGGTCAGGAAGGTCGTCTCTTCCCTAAGCGGATTCTCCTGAGCGCACGCTCCCTCCTGCAGGGGGGCGGCAGGATCTATCATCCCCTGTCCTTTGCCCGGCGCAGATACGCTCTCCAGATATCCGGTCAAAGACGATCTGTTCCGGTACCTGGTCTTTTTGATTTGCCCGGACGCGCCGAGCCCGAATCCGGCATACTCGCGTCTGAGCCAGTATCCGGTGTTGTGCCTGCTTTCTTTTCCCGGCCGCGCATAGTTGGAGATTTCATATCGATATATGCCGATATCTCGAAGAGATGATTTCAGAGCCACAAGCATTCTGTCTTCTTCGTCTTCATCAGGAAGAAACAACGTCTTCTCTCCTCTTCTCTTCGTTTCGTCATCCTCATGATAACGATCCCAGAAAGGAGTTCCCTCTTCTATGATCAGACTGTAGGAAGACACATGCTCCGGCGAAAGCGCTTTTACCTTTTCCAGCGTATCCTCCCATACATTCAGCGTCTGCCCGGGAAGTCCGTACATCAGGTCTATGCTGATATTGTCAAATCCGGCCTCCCGCGCTTCGAAGTACTCTCTCAGGAAGGTCTCCCATGTATGAATCCTGCCCAGCGTCTTCAACAGCGTGTCATCGGCAGACTGAAGCCCCATGCTCAGCCGGTTGAATCCGGCCTTGTGATAAGCGTCCAGCCGTTCCCGGTCCGTTGTCCCCGGATTGCACTCAATGGTGATCTCCGCATCCTGTTCTACAGTAAAAACCCGGCGGATCATATCCAGTGTGTCCGTGATCTCACCGGCAGGAGGCAGGGAGGGGGTCCCTCCGCCAAAATATACCGAAACCGCTTTATATTCTTCCGCGGTTTCAAATGAGGCGATCTCTTCTCTCAGGGCGCGGAAGTATGCCTGCTGCAATCGGCCGGACGCCGGAAAGGAAAGGAAATCACAGTAAGCGCACTTTCTGACGCAGAAGGGAATATGCACATAGATTCCGAGTTCTCTGCGATCCATACAGACTCCTGTTTGACTGCTGTTCCAAATCCCTTCCGGCAGGCCTGCATACTTTCCATAAGTGCACTGCAGGTCAGTCACCGGTTCCTTTACTGTTCGTCCAGTTTCAGAACACTCATGAAAGCCTTCTGCGGAATCTCGACAGATCCGACCTGTCTCATGCGCTTCTTGCCTTCCTTCTGCTTCTCCAGAAGCTTCTTCTTTCGCGAAATATCACCGCCATAGCACTTGGCAAGCACGTCTTTGCGAAGCGCCCGGACGGTTTCCCTTGCGATAATTCTTCCGTTCACTGCAGCCTGGATCGGAATCTCAAACAGCTGTCTGGGAATCTCTTCCTTCAGCTTCTCGCACATCTTCCTGCCGCGTTCATAGGCGCTGCCTTCGAACACGATAAAGGACAGCGCGTCGACCTGCTCCCGGTTCACCAGGATATCCAGCTTGCACAGGCTGCTTCTCGTGTATTCCTTCAGTTCATAGTCGAAAGACGCATATCCTCTCGACCTGCTCTTCAGCGCGTCAAAGAAGTCATAGATCACCTCATTGAGCGGCATGTCATACCGAAGAAGCGCACGGCCGGACTCAATGTATTCCGTCTCCTTGTATACGCCTCTGCGCTCCTGGCACAGCTGCATGATCGGGCCGATGTACTCGGTTGTCACCATGATCTCCGCCGCAACCACCGGCTCTTCCATATACTCGATCTCCGAAGGATCCGGCAGATTGGAAGGATTGGTCAGGTCAAAGCAGGTACCGTCTGTTTTGTGCACCTTGTAGATAACACCCGGCGCGGTCGTGACAAGATCCAGGCTGTACTCTCTCTCAAGCCGCTCCTGAATCACCTCCAGGTGAAGCAGGCCGAGGAATCCGCAGCGGAATCCAAAGCCCAGAGCGGCACTGGTCTCCGGCTCAAACTGCAGGGAAGCGTCATTCAGCTGCAGCTTTTCCAGCGCATCTCTCAAATCCTGATAACGCGCACTGTCCGCCGGATAGACGCCGCAGTAAACCATCGGAAGCGGATCCTTGTAGCCGGGAAGCGCTTCCTTGCACGGCCGGTCAGCATCGGTCACCGTGTCGCCGACCCTGGTATCCTTGACATTTTTCAGAAAAGCCGTGAAGTAGCCCACCATGCCGGCTTCCAGGCTCTCACACGGAATAAACTGTCCCGGTCCGAAGTATCCCACTTCCACAACCTCGGCTTCGGTGCCGGTCGCCATCATCCGGACCTTCATCCCCTTCTTCAGCGTGCCGTCAAACAGCCGGCAGAATACGATCACGCCGCGGTACGGATCATAGAGAGAGTCAAAGATCAGCGCACTCAGCGGCGCGGTCTTATCGCCGGCGGGCGCAGGCAGCGTGTGCACGATCTGTTCCAGCACCTCTTCCACATTCAGACCGGTCTTGGCGGAGATACGGGGCGCATGCTCACAGTCAAGTCCGATCACGTCCTCAATCTCTGCAGCCACACGGTCCGGATCCGCACTGGGAAGGTCAATCTTGTTGATGACCGGAAGAATCTCCAGGTCATGGTCAAGCGCCAGGTACACATTTCCAAGTGTCTGTGCTTCGATTCCCTGGGCAGCGTCCACAACGAGAACCGCCCCGTCGCAGGCCGCAAGGGAACGTGAGACTTCATAATTAAAGTCCACATGTCCCGGTGTGTCGATCAGGTTCAGGATATACTCTTCCCCATCCT
The DNA here is from genome assembly GCA_946401715.1 of uncultured Clostridia bacterium. Classification (GTDB taxonomy): domain Bacteria; phylum Bacillota; class Clostridia; order Lachnospirales; family Lachnospiraceae; genus Porcincola. The sequence continues at coordinate 14,652 of CAMIVF010000024.1, forward strand.
TCGCATGATAGACGATCCGGACCGACTGGGATTTGATGGTGATGCCCCTCTCCCGCTCGATATCCATGTTGTCCAGCACCTGGGCAAGCATCTCACGGCTGGTCAGAAGACCTGTCTTTTCGATGATCCGGTCCGCAAGCGTGGACTTCCCATGGTCAATGTGCGCTATAATACAGAAGTTTCGAATTTTACTGATCTCAATCTCAGACAAAGGACAACCTCCAGTTTTCTGATTTTCATGTGCAGGACACTGCGCCCTGCAAAGCATCATAAGTCTACCTTAAGGAAATGAAAACATCAAGAAGATGTTGACTTTTACCACCACGGGGATTAGAATACCACCGTATGTGTGCCTGAAACGTCCGTGTCCGTCTTTCAAGCACGAATGAATCAATATCATGATGAAAAAACATTGTTGGAGGTGTACGTTTTGGCAAACATTAAGTCCGCAAAGAAACGTGTTCTGACCAGCAGAGTCAGACAGGAAAGAAACAAGGCGATCAAGTCTTCCATCAAGACTGCTTCCAAGAAGGTGCTCGCGGCTGCTGAGGCATCTGACAAGGAACTTGCCCGGAAGGAGCTGCTCAACGCGACTTCAGTGATCGACAAGGCTGCGAAGAAGGGCGTTCTTCATAAGAACACTGCTTCCCGCAAGGTCGCACGCCTGGCAGGCGTGGTCAACCGCATCGGCTGACAGACCAGTTACATAAAACATACAGCGCGCCGGACCGTCATCCCGGCGCGCTTCTTTTGATTTCAGATATGATGATGTAAGGGTCAAAAGCCCTGAAGCCGAGGCAAGCTTGCTTGCCAGA
>CAMIVF010000025.1 GCA_946401715.1 uncultured Clostridia bacterium
AGATTTTCTCTGGAGAATCAGGCTTTCCGCCGTTTTTGCTTTTCATTATAATAGACCTGGGTGGAGACAAAATGACAATCAGGCAGTTAAATTGATGAATCAGGAGGACCATATATATGGCATGGTATGACGAAGCGGTTTTTTACCACATCTATCCACTGGGACTGTCCGGTGCACCGAGGCAGAACGACTATGGCAAGCCGGTTCACCGGCTGGCTGCGCTTCAGCCCTGGATCGGACATATCAAAAAGCTGGGTTTTACTGCTTTGTATATCGGCCCGCTCTTCCAGTCTGTCGGCCATGGATATGAGACCACTGACTACAGACTGTTGGACAGCCGTCTCGGAACGAATGAGGATCTGAAGGACTTTGTGACCGCTTGCCATAAGGCCGGGATCAAAGTGATCTTTGACGGTGTGTTCAACCATACGGGGCGGGATTTCTTTGCGTTCCGGGATATTCAGAAGAACAGGGAGAACTCTCCTTACCGGGATTGGTACTGCAATGTCAATTTCCGGGGAAACAATGAGTACAATGATGGCTTTTCTTATGATAACTGGGGCGGCTATAATCTGCTGGCAAAGCTGAACCAGAGAAATCCGGCTGTCCGGGACTACATCTGCGATGTGATCCGCTTCTGGGTCAGTGAGTTTGATGTGGATGGCATACGGCTGGATGCCGCGGACGTGCTGGACTTTGAATTTATGAAAGCACTGAGGAGAACAGCTGATGAAGTGAAGAGTGATTTCTGGCTGATGGGAGAAGTCATTCATGGCGATTATTCCCGCTGGGCCAATGAGAATACGCTGCACAGTGTCACTGATTATGCGCTTCACAAAGCGCTGTACAGCGGACACAACGACCACAACTATTTTGAGATCGCCCACACTGTTCAGAGAACTCTCGGCATGGTGCCCGCCAATATCAGGCTGTATAACTTCGTGGACAACCATGATGTGGAACGCATCAGCACCAAGCTGATGAATAAAGCACATTACATGCCTGTCCATATCCTGCTTTATACGCTGCCCGGCATTCCGTCCGTGTATTATGGCAGCGAGTTCGGAATCGAGGGCCGCAAGGAACGGTATTCTGATGATTCCCTCCGTCCTTGTATCGACCTGGACGATCACAGCGATGATTACGACAGCAATCCCTGTACCGCCCTCGTCGCGTCGCTGGGCAGGATCCACAGTGAGTGGAAGCAGGATCTGGTGTACGGCGATTACAGACAACTGTGCCTGACGAACCAGCAGTATGCATTTGCACGCGGCAGAGTCATTGTGGCTGTTAATAACAGTGACGGGGAAGCCTGGATCAATATAGAATCCGGCAGCGCTGCAGCCTATACCGGGCTTCTGAGCGGAAGACGGCTGCAGAACTCAGGCGGGAGGCTGAATTTCTCTCTTCCGGGGTGCAGCGGAGATATCTTCGTTCCCGCAGCGGAAGTGGAAACGGAAGAAGCGTCGGAAGCGGAGACAGAGGCAAAAGCGGAAACAGAAGCGAAAGCGGAGACAGAGGAAAAAGCGGAAACAGAGGCAGAAGTGGAATCTGAAGCGGATGCAGAAGCAGGCCGGACCGGGCCTGGCGAAGTTGTAGATTCCCAAAATGCTGCAGTGTCTGCAGCCGTGCCAATAACGGCAGCGGCTCCGCCTCAGGCGAAGGAGAAGGCGGAAGAAAACAAGGCAGATCAGCTTTGCCTTGAGGATGTGGAGATTCCCGACAAGCCGTACGACCTGATGACAGTCGAGCAGCTGCAGGCAGTGATTCTGTCCAAGATGGCAAAGAACGGACCTGTCACTGATCAGATGCGCCGGGAAGTGTCGGAAAACGTCTGGCACAATTCCCTGGTGAACTGGGCGAACAGTTTCTGACGCTTCCGATATCCGCGTGACGCGGGGGAAGGAACTAAAAACACTGTAAAATATTTATATAAATGTTTATATAAAGAATTAGTTGAAACAAGAACAAACAGAGGGATTTCGTGGTGATTATGCACAGTTTTCAGACATAAAAATTGTGCATTAATTACGAAAAGACGTAGGATGGATAAAAATGCAAAAAAATCTGTTGAAATGATCATTTAAATATTTATAATGACATTGTAAGCATTGAGACGTGAAAACGTCAGAAATTGTCAGGAGGAAAAAAGATGAGGAAACTTGTATTAGGTATCATGGCAACAGCTTTGGCAGGATGCATGTTCACCGGCGCTGCGATGGCAGGCGAGACCGAGGCGGCTGGAGAGCTCCTTCCGGGCGGCGGCAGCAACATTATCTACATTATCACTCCGTCAACATCGAATCCGTTCTTCAATACCGAGCAGGTCGTCGGCGCTGCGAAGGCTGAAGAGCTTGGATATGAAGTAAAGTGCTTCTCTCATGATGATGACGCTGCGAAGCAGCTTGAGTATTTCGAGGCAGCTATCACCGATAAGGCAGCAGCGATCATCTGCGATAACGCCGGCGCTGATGCTTCCGTCGAGGCAGTTCAGAAGGCTTATGATGCCGGAATCCCGACTTTCCTGATCGACCGTGAGATCAACGAGAGCGGAATCGCTATTTCCCAGATCGTTGCGGACAATGCACAGGGTGCGGCTGCGATCGCTGAGAAGTGGGTTGAGGCGATGGATTACGAAGGCAAGTATGCTGAGCTGCTTGGCCTTGAGTCCGACACAAACTGCTGGGTACGTTCCGAGAACTATCATGCAGTCATCGACGAGTATGACACGCTTGAGATGGTAGCACAGCAGTCCGCGAACTGGGATCAGACCGAAGCTTATGAGAAGACCGAGGCGATCCTTCAGGCGAATCCGGAAATCACCGGAATCATCTGCGGCAATGACACGATGGCTTGCGGCGCAACCCAGGCTTGCATCGATGCCGGCCGTGACGACATCAAGATCATCGGTCTGGACGGATCTGATGAAGCAGCTGCTTACATCAAGGATGGCAAGATGGTTGGTACCGCTCTTCAGCAGATCGCTGCGATCACCGAGATGGCTGTTGAGCAGGCAGATGCTTATCTGAACGGAACTGCTCCGGCAGAAGAGAAGCAGCTGGTCGATTGTATCGCAATCACTGCTGAGAACGTTGATAACCTGTCCGCATTCGTCTACACCGAGGGCGGCGCAGCTGAGACTGAGGCAGAGTAACAGAAACAAATCAGGGTGATACCGGAAAGGCTTCCTTCACAATTCTGAAGAGCAGCCGGCGGTATAGATGAATCATCGGGAACTGTTGAATGATTTGATGGGCAATCCCCTCACATTGCTCAGCAGTTCCCTTTTTCTATCCTGTTTTCAGGATACATGGAAAGCCAGATACCGTTCGAAAGTGCGAGTCCGAAGGACGAAGCAGTTTCGGTTACGGGACCGGCAGCAGACCGACAGAGTCAGATATAAACATAAATTTATAGATGAGATCCGGCTGGAATACAGAGATAACCAAGGAGATGAACTATGAAAAGAAAGCTTTTGTTAATGCTGGCAGGCATCATGACGGCGCTGTGCGTGACCGGTTGCGTTAAGATCATTGACAAAGGGACTGAAGGGAAATACACGGGAGAGACTGAATTTGACGCTGCTTCGAATTCCGGCGGAGACTGGGAAAAGGTTGTGGCTGAGATAACCGAGAATGCGGTTGACCTTTCCGAGAAGGCTGGCGAAGGAATTGATAAGGCGTGTGCTGTATCCGCCAGCGGAAAGGTAAAAGAATACGAATCCAAGGCAAACGGGAAGAAGAATGCCCTGATCCTTGAAGTGGATGGATGTGACGATACCGTTAAGGTCCAGATCGGTTCCATCTATTCCGGAACAGATGTCCGCGATATCCAGACGATCAAGAATTTTGAGTCCTTTACGAATCAGACTGAGTGGTCACAATACGCGAAGGCACTGAATTCCCAGGTGGATGCCCAGGTTGTCGCTCCGCTGTCCATTGATGACAGTGTTGTCGGCAAGACGGTGACACTGGTCGGAGCTGCATCTGTGTCCGGCGGAGAGATTACCATCACCCCTGTGACCATGACGATTGAATAAAAAGGAGGAAACAATATGTACGATGATCCGAATGTTGTTCTCCACTGTGAAAAGATAGATAAGATCTACCCCGGAACAAAGGCATTGGATCAGGTATCGTTTGATCTGCTCAGGGCGAAGGTGAATGTTCTGATTGGAGAAAACGGCGCGGGCAAGTCCACCTTGATGAAGATGATCGCGGGGATTGAGCAGCCTTCCGCCGGAAAGATGTACATGGGCGGCGAGGAAGTCAGCTTCAAGGACACCAATGCCGCAAGAGCCAAGGGAATCGGCATTATCCATCAGGAGCTGAGCCTGTTTCCGAACCTCACGGTATATCAGAACATCTTCATGTGCCATGAGAAAAAGAACGGTCTGTTCCTGAATGACAAGAAGCACATTGAAGGTGCCAGAAAGATTCTTCAGCGCCTGGAGCATGAGATTCCGCCAGAGACGCTGGTTGGAGATCTTCGTGTCGGACAGCAGCAGATGGTAGAGATCGCCCGGAACCTGATTCAGGATGACCTGAAGGTTCTGATCATGGACGAGCCGACTTCTTCTTTGTCGGCGGCTGAGGTGAAGGTCCTCTTCAAGATCATGCGCGAGCTGCTGGAGCAGGGAATCTCGATTGTCTACATCTCTCACCGCCTGGAAGAGATCATGGAGATCGGAGATCACGTTACGATCCTGAGAGACGGAAAATATGTGGCGGACGCCGACGTTAAGGATATCGAGCTGAGCTGGATCGTTGAGAACATGGTCGGCAAGAACACGCAGTATCACAGGTTCGAGCGCTCGATCGATCTGGATCATGCGGAGAAGATCCTTGAGCTGAAGGATATCAGCCTGCCGAAGAAGGGCGGCGGATGGCTTCTGGACAATGTCAGCATGAATCTGAAGAAGGGCGAGGTGCTGGGTGTATACGGTCTGCTGGGCGCCGGCCGCAGCGAACTGTTTGAATGCCTGATGGGACTTCGTCCGGAGCATACAGGCGAGGTGATCTACAACGGACAGAAGATTCAGATCAAGAATGTTTCTTCCCAGATCAAGAAAGGATTCGCGCTCGTTCCGGAAGACCGCCAGAGGCAGGGCCTGATCCAGACACTGGATATCTGCAAGAATGCTTCTATTGCGTCACTGCGCAAATACACCAGCGGTGTGTTCTGCAATGACTCGAAGGAGAGCACTGCCGTTGATGATTCGATTCAGAAACTGCATATAAAGGTTGCTGATAAACACCTTCCGATCCTGTCACTGTCAGGAGGAAACCAGCAGAAGGTTGTCATTTCCAAAGGGTTGCTGACAAACCCGACTGTCCTGCTGATGGACGAACCGTCGAGAGGTATCGACATCGGCGCAAAGACAGAAGTCTTTGAGATCATTCATCAGCTGAGTGAAGAAGGATTATCCATTATCGTCATTTCTTCAGAACTGAAGGAGATCATGGCAATCGCTGACAGGATCTATGTCCTGTCCAACGGAAAGCTGACCGGAGAACTGGTTGGGGAAGAGATTACAGAAGATAATCTTGTACGTGCATCTTATGCCGGACTGGGTACCGGACGCAGTGCATCTTAATATCGGAAGGAGCAGATATCATGAAAAAACAGAATAATAATCAACTGCTGATGACATTGCTGAAGGGCAGAACCTTTATCGTACTGATTATCCTAGTCATTTTCTTCAGCTTTGCAGCGAAGTCATTTCTCTCGGTAGCAACGCTGACCATGGTAGCCAAGCACGTTGCGCTGTACGGCATCCTCGGCCTGGGCATGACGTTTGTCATTATCACAGGCGGAATTGACCTTTCTGTCGGATCGGTGGTCGGCCTGACCGGCATGCTGGCCGGCGGTATGATTCAGGAAGGTCTGACAATCGGATCGAAGACGCTTTACTTCAGCGTTCCGTCGATCATTGTCATCATGTGTATCTTCGGTATCCTGGTTGGTGCGGTGAACGGACTGATCGTAACGAAGCTGGGGGTTGCGCCCTTTATCGCAACGCTGGGCACGATGTATATCTGCCGCGGTTTTGCGAACCTTCGCTCCGGCGGCGCTACATTTTCCAAGCTGAACGGCTATGAAGCACTTGGAAACACAGGCTTCAAGGCGCTGGGCAGCAACTTCCTCGGCATTCCGGCGGGCGTGTATGTATTTGCGATCCTTGCAGTGATCGCGGCGATCCTGCTGAAGAAGGTTCCCTTCGGCTGGTATGTGCTTGCGGTCGGCGGCAATGAGAAGTCTGCAAGACTGTCCGGCATCAAGGCGGACAAGATTAAGATTTTCGTATACATGATCTCCGGATTCTGCGCGGCATGGGTCGGTATCATCAACACATCTCAGCTGAACGCAGCTCACCCGGCTTCCGGTGACGGCTGGGAAATGAACGCGATCGCGGCTACGGTTCTCGGCGGAACTTCCATGGCAGGCGGTTCCGGAACCATTATCGGAACCATCGTCGGCGCATTTGTTATCGGCGTCATCAACGACGGTATGACGATGTGCGGCGTTTCCGAGTTCTGGCAGAAGGTAATCCGTGGACTGGTTATCATCCTTGCGGTTGTCATTGACCAGACGCAGAGAAACCTGCAGGCCAAGATGGCGCTTCAGGCGAGAAACGAGAGCAAGTAAAGCAGACAGAATACCGCCGGCATGCGCCGTCAGGCGCAAAGCCGCGGTATTCGCATCCGAACGGATATGGTCAGATAAAACCGGCGTTTACAGAGGAGAGAATATCATGAAGAAAAGAGGAATCTTGAATGCACAGCTGGCCGGCTGCATCGCGGCGCTTGGACATATGGACCTGTTTCTGATCGGTGACGCGGGTATGCCGATTCCGCCCGGCGTGCCGATTGTGGATCTGGTTGTGACCGCAGGCGTGCCGACTTTTGAGCAGGTGATGGATGCGATTCTGGATGAGGCTGTTGTGGAAGGGTATACCATCGCGGAAGAGATTCAGGAAAAGAATCCGAGGCTGCTCGGCTACATTCGTGAGAAGCTGCCCCGGGTGGAAGAGACGATGATAACACATACGCAGTTGAAAGAAATGTCGAAAAACGTCCGTTTTGCTGTCAGGACAGGTGAGTTTTCACCCTATCCGAACATCATTCTTCGGGCAGGCGTAGCATTTTAATCGGATCAGAACGATCGTTTATACTGGAGGAAGACAGGATTATGGCAAGAGCAAGGATAAAAATAGGATACGCGCCGACGAGAAGAGCGATCTTCAGTGCTCCCGCTGCGATTCAGTTTCGCGGATTGATTGCGGATCGTCTGAGAGAGCTGGAGATTGATTTTGTCGATATCGATGACATCAATGACGAAGGCCTCCTCTTTGATGATGCGGGTATGTTCAAAATTGCAGAAAAGTTCAAAAAGGAGAAGGTCGACGGCCTGTTCCTGCCCCATGCGAACTTCGGAACGGAGTATGAGTGCGGAAGGCTGGCAAAAGAACTTGGTGTTCCCGTTCTTCTGTGGGGTCCGAGGGACGAGCGTCCGGATGAGAACGGCATGCGCCTGAGAGACTCTCAGTGCGGACTGTTTGCGACCGGCAAGGTGCTGCGCAGATTCCATGTTCCGTTTACGTACATGAACAACTGCAATCTGGAAGATCCGGAGTTTGAGAGAGGAATCAGGGACTTCCTGGCAGTGTGCAACGTCGTAAAGGTGATGCGGAACACCAGAGTCCTGCAGATCGGACCGAGGCCTTTCGACTTCTGGAGCACGATGTGCAACGAGGGCGAGCTGCTGGAGAAGTTCAATATTCAGCTTTCCCCGATCCCGCTTCCGGAACTGTACGCGGAGATGAGGAAGTGGAAGGAAGAGAAGACACAGGTGGCGGAAGTGATCGCTTACTGCCATGAGAACATGACCTGCAATATCGAGGAAGAATACCTTGAGAATGTGGCGGCGCTGAAGGTTGCGATGAAGAGCCTTGCGGAAAAGTACGGCTGCAATTCCATCGCGATCCAGTGCTGGAACGCGCTTCAGGATGAGATCAAGATCATGCCGTGCGCGGCAAACGCGCTTCTGAATGAAGAGGGAATTCCGGTGATCTGCGAAACAGACATCCACGGCGCGATCTCTTCCCTGATGGCAGAGGCTGCCGCGATGAATGAGCGCAGGGTGATGTTCGCGGACTGGACGGTACGTCATCCGGACAATGACAACGGCGAGCTGCTGCAGCACTGCGGACCGTGGCCGATTTCCGTCGCGAAAGAAAAGCCGCAGATCTGCGTGCCTGTTGCATTTCCGCAGAATGGCGCCGTATCCGCAGAAGCAAAGCATGGCCCGATGAGCCTTGTCCGCTTCGACGGAGATGATGGGGAATACTCTGTCCTGCTCGGACATGCAAAGGGAATCGACGGCCCCTGGACCAAAGGTACCTATGTGTGGGTTGAGGTCAATAACCTGAAGCGCCTGGAAGCAAAGATCGTGGAAGGCCCCTATATCCATCATGTAGCCGCGATTCACGGTGACGTCGTGCCGGTTATCTATGAAGCCTGTAAGTATCTTGGCATCAAGCCGGATCTCTATGATCCGATCGAGGACAAGGTTCTGGCGTACCTGCACGGTGAAGATGTCGTGTTTGATGAGGTATAACCCGGTCGGGATTTTTCTCGCATCTGGCCGGAGGCACTTAGTCAACGTCAGATGAGATTTGACGTTGACTATAGTGCCGAACACATGGATTGGAGGCAGTCATGAAGGTCAGTATGAAAGACATCAGCAAAGAAGCGGGGGTGTCAGTTGCTACTGTTTCCAATGCGCTGAACCATAAACTGGGCGTCAATGCCCGGACGGCAGAGCGTGTGTTTGAAGCGGCAAAGCGGCTTGGATATTATACGGAAAGCCACATCAGCAAGGTGAAATTTGTCATCTATAAGAAAAATGGAGTGATCGTGGAGGACACTCCGTTTTTCCAGATGATGATCGCCGGTGTGGAAGAAGAGTGCCGCAGCCGTGGGATGGAGATGGTGCTGTGCAATCTCGACCGCCGGGATCCCAACTTCGGGGAGCAGCTCAGGTGGGTGCAGAATGACAAGTCCTCAGGCGTGATCCTTCTGGGAACTGAGATGCAGGACGAAGATGCTTCGCTGATCAGCGGTCTTACCGTTCCTTTTGTCGTGATTGACTATTGGAAGGAGGATATGGCGTTTAACACCATCCTGATCAACAATGCTGACGCCTCGCGTATGGCGACGGATTATCTGATTCACAAAGGACACAAGGAGATCGGGTATCTGCGGGGAGATTTCCGCATCCGTCCGTTTCAGGCAAGAGCATCGGGATACCGTTCCGCATTGAGAAGAGCTTCTCTTTCACTGACGCAGGAGCATGTGATTACACTGCGGCCCACTATGAATGGCGCATATGAGGACATGAGACAGTATCTGTCGGGCGGACATAAACTGCCGACTGCCTTTTTTGCAGACAATGACATGATTGCGCTTGGTGCGGTCAAGGCCATGACGGACATGGGGATCCGGGTTCCGGACGATGTGTCTGTCGTGGGATTTGACGATCTCCCGTTCTCGTCCATATCTGCGCCTCCGCTTACAACGCTGAGAGTGCCGAAGCAGGAGATGGGACGGGTGGCGGTGCGCCGGATCGCGGAACTCATTAAAACAGGAGAGAGTCTGTGCCTGAAGCAGCAGGTTCTTCCGATGTTTATCGAACGTGACAGTGTGAGATCCATGTAAGCACTTGACTGGTTAACACAGAAAGGGAAGAGGCAGATGAAAGTTCTGAATTTTGGCTCTTTGAATATCGATTACACCTACAGTGTTCCGCATATCATTGTTGGAGGGGAGACGATGGCTTCCCTTGCGCTGAACGAATACTGCGGCGGGAAAGGCCTCAATCAGTCCATCGCGCTGGCAAGGGCGGGTCTTGATGTATGGCATGCCGGTACCATCGGACACGACGGCGACATGCTGACGCAGGCATGTGAAAACGCCGGGATCCACGCGGAGTTTATCCGGAAGCTGGATGTACGAAGCGGCCACACGGTCATCCAGGTGGATGAAAAAGGCCAGAACAGCATCATTCTGTACGGCGGAACCAACATGATGCAGGACGCGGAATATGTGGACGAGGTTCTTTCACATTTTGAAGCAGGCGATTACCTGGTGCTTCAGAATGAGATCAACATGCTGGACTACATCATTGACAGGGCCTATGAGAAGGGCATGAAGATCGTCATGAATCCGTCTCCGTACAATGACAGGCTGGCTGCCTGCGATCTGGGGAAGGTTTCCCTGTTTTTCGTCAATGAGATCGAAGCGGCGCAGATCACTGGCAATTCCGATCCGGACCATGCGCTGGAAGCGCTGCATGCGGTATATCCGAACGCTGCCTTCGTCCTGACGCTCGGCTCCGACGGTGCCTGGTACTATGACGGACAGCAGAGAGTCTTCCAGGATATCTTCAAGGTGAAGCCGGTTGATACGACAGCTGCAGGAGATACCTTTACCGGATTCTTCCTTCGTAAGCTGATCGATGGTGCGCCCATACAGACGGCGCTCATGACGGCAGCGAAGGCATCGTCGATCGCGGTTACCCGGAGCGGTGCGGCTCCTTCCATTCCTTCCATGGAAGAGGTGGAAGCAGGCCTGGCAGAAGAGTGATTCGTTCAGGAAAGGAAAGACGGAAGTGGGATATATATTAGGAATTGACCAGAGTACACAGGGCACGAAAGCGGTATTGGTGGATGGCTCCGGAAGAATCGCCGGCAGGAAGGATCTGCCTCATGACCAGATCATCAACGAGAAGGGCTGGGTTTCCCATGATCCGGAGCAGATCTGGGAGAATGCGAAGGCCGTGCTGCGCAGTGTGATCGAACATGTCGGCGCATCGCACGCAGAGATCAAAGCGCTTGCGATCACAAACCAGCGGGAGACGACGCTTGCGTGGAGCAAAAAGACCGGAAAGCCGCTCGCACATGCCATCGTATGGCAGTGCAGCAGGGCATCAGATCTGTGCGATCAGATCGCGAAAGAGCATGCCGGCTGTGAAGACATGATCTACGAAAGAACAGGGATTAAACTCTCTCCGTATTTTCCTGCCTCCAAGATGGCCTGGCTGATTCAGAATGAGCCGGCGGTGGCAGAGGCTGCGAAGGCGGGTGATCTGGCGCTTGGAACCATAGATGCGTATCTGGTCTATCGTCTGACGGGAGGAAAGGCATTCCGGACAGATTATTCCAATGCAAGCCGGACGCAGCTGTTCAATCTGCAGACACTTGCCTGGGATGAAGAGATCTGTTCCCTGTTTGGTGTTCCTGTGGAGGCGCTTCCCGATGTGACAGATTCGGACGGTGATTATGGCGAAACGGATCTGGACGGCTATCTTGCTGCTCCGATTCCCATCCGCGGCGTGCTCGGAGACTCCCACGGCGCCCTGTTCGGGCATAACTGCCGGCTCAGCGGAGGGATCAAGGCAACCTATGGAACCGGATCTTCCATCATGCTGAATATCGGGGACGCATTCGTGCTGAGCAGCCATGGACTGACCACTTCCCTTGGCTGGAAGGTGGGCGGAAAGGTTGCGTATGTGCTGGAAGGAAACATCAATTATTCCGCGGCGGTGATCTCCTGGCTGAAGAACGACGTGCAGCTGATCGAGAGCCCTGCCGAGACCTCCCGGCTTTCGCTGGAGGCGAATCCCGAAGATACAACCGTGCTGGTGCCTGCATTTTCCGGCCTGGGCGCGCCATGGTGGAAGAATGATGCCAGGGCAATGCTGTATGGGATGAGCCGGACAACCGGGAAAAAGGAAATTGTGAAGGCAGCCTGTGAGAGCATTGCCTATCAGATCAACGCCGTGGTACAGGCGATGCGTGACGATACGCATCTTGCGATTGAAACACTGAGTGTGGACGGAGGTGCGACCGGAAATGAATTCCTGATGCAGTTCCAGAGTGATATCGCAGGCGCGCGGATCCGCATTCCGGATATGCAGGAACTGTCGGTCCTGGGGCCGGTCTATGCAGCGGGACTTGCAACCGGTTTCTATGATGAGGATGTATTCAAGGCGCTTTCCTACACGGAGTACCAGCCAAAGATGTCCGCCGAAGAGCGGAACAGGAAGCTGGACAGCTGGAATGAGGCGATCGGAAAGCTGCTGAATTAAGGCTGAACCAATACGACTTCGATACCGCGCGCCCGGGCTTCTTCCACTGAGTCTGCAGGTGCCGCGGTATCGGTAATAATGACATCAATCTCTTCCAGGCGGATCGAACTGCACAGGGATGATACGCCCCATTTGGAATGATCGAGCAGCAGAATGCGCTTTGCCGCGATAGAGGCAAGCGCTTTTTTGGTTGCTGTCAGTGTCTGCGAATGTTCAAATGCGCCGCCCGGAATCCGGAGAGAACGGCAGGAAAGGAAGGCGACATCTGCGCAGAACCGCTTCATCTCCTCCGGATTCTCGATCAGGATGGAACGGTTCCGGTGATGCATCTGCCCTCCGGGGAGCATGACCTGGATGTTCTTGTGTTCTGCCAGTGCGACAGCGGCTTCGAGACTGGGTGTAATCAGTGAAAGAGAAAAGTCTTTCGGCAATGCAAGGACCAGCTGCTGTGTTGTGGTGCCGGAATCCAGGCAGACGACGTCGCCCTCTTTGATATAGTTCATCGCGGCTTTGGCGATGGCTTTCTTTTCCGGAGCGTGTTCGGCGGACTGCTCCAGATACTCCGTCGGCCTGGCCAGGCTCAGAAGCGTGGCATAACCACGTTCCCGCTTGACGAAGTTCATCTCCTGGAGTTCGTCCAGATTGCGGCGTACGGTCATCTCAGTACAGTCCAGCTGCTCAGCCAGTTCCCGGATGGACATGACATTTTTGTTTTCCAACAGTTCGATGATCTGTGAGTGTTTTTTCTTTTTCATGATCTGGTCCTGCCTGAGGCGAATGAAACAGTCGCCGGAATGTGATAACGGATTGGTCCTGTGATGATGAGATACAGATCGCTTCGCGGCCTTTGTGCTCTCGCGTCTGTTCGTTATCATCATATCATACTGTGCGAAACAAGACAAATCTTAATATAAAAAGTTCTAAATAGAACATTTTAGACTTGACAAAGCACATTTTTGGTGATAATATGTGCTCAACAAAACAAACAGACATGCCAAACAGAACATTTTCGGAATAGAGAAACAGCATTCAGGTGTCAGAAGGAACGGAGGAGACAGAGAATGGACAAAGAGATGAAAGTTTTGAGCTATGACTACCGTATGGATACGGTCCGGATGATCATGAGCGGCGGCGGCGGACACATCGGCGGCGACATGAGTGAGATGGAGATCCTGATGCAGCTCTATCTCAAGGAGATGAACATCTCTCCGGAGAACCAGAATGATCCGAACCGCGACTATTTTATCCTGAGCAAGGGACATGCGGTCGAGAGCTTTTACACGATCCTCGGCCATAAGGGCTTCTACGATCTGGAAGACGCGATCGCAAGATTCTCCCATTTTGGGAGCGAGTTTATCGGACACCCGAACAATGTGATTCCCGGTGTGGAGATGAATTCCGGATCCCTGGGACACGGACTTCCGGTAGCGGTCGGCCTGGCGATTGCAGCGAAGATGGACAAGCGGCCGAGCAGGGTCTACGTCCTGATGGGCGACGGCGAGCTGGCCGAGGGCAGCGTCTGGGAAGGCGCAATGTCCGGTCACAACTACAACCTCGACAACCTCTGTGCGATTGTAGACCGCAATCACCTTCAGATCTCCGGCAACACCGAGAACGTCATGAAGCAGGACGACCAGGAGAAGAGATGGGCGGCATTTGGCTGGAATGTCATCAAGTGTGACGGAAATGACTTCGACGCTCTGGAAGATGCATTTGCGAAAGCACGCGCACATAAGGGTGACCCGACCGTGATCATTGCTGACACGATCAAGGGAAAGGGTTCACCGATCATGGAGAACAAGGCGGGCTGGCATCATCACCTGCCGAACGCGGAAGAGTATGAGCAGATCATGAAGGATCTGGAAGCCGGAAAGGAGGCAGCGATCAATGAATAAGATTCCGAACAGAAAGGTTATCTGTGAAGTCCTGATGGAGAAGGCAAAGGATGACAAAGACATCATCGTACTGTGCAGTGACTCAAGGGGAAGCGCTTCCCTGACCGATTTCTTCAATGCCTATCCGGAGCAGTCCGTGGAAGTCGGCATCGCCGAGCAGGATCTTGTGGGCATCTCCGCGGGACTGGCCAAGGCAGGCAAGAAGCCTTTTGCAGCATCTCCGGCTTCCTTCCTTTCGACCAGAAGCTTTGAGCAGTGCAAGGTTGATGTCGCGTACTCGAATACGAACGTCAAGCTGATCGGCATTTCCGGCGGCATCAGCTATGGAGCGCTTGGCATGAGCCACCATTCTGCACAGGATATCGCCGGCATGGCAGCGATTCCGAATATGCGTGTCTACCTGCCGAGTGACCGGCATCAGACCAGGAAGCTGGTGGAAGCGCTTCTTCAGGACGAGAAACCGGCATACATCCGCACCGGAAGGAACCCGGTCGAGGATGTCTACACAGAAGAAAACTGCCCCTTCGAGATGGATAAGGCAACCGTTCTGAAAGAAGGAAAAGATGTCCTGCTCGTGGCAACAGGCGAGATGGTCCGGCCTGCGCTGGACGCGGCAAACCTTCTGGAGAAGGAAGGCATCAGTGCGACAGTCCTCGACATGTACTGTGTAAAACCGCTGGACAAGGAAGCAGTGATCCGCTATGCACAGCAGGCAAAGGTGGTACTTACGGTGGAAGAGCACTCCCCGTTTGGCGGCCTTGGTTCGATGGTCAGCCAGGTGGTCGGAGAAAACTGCCCGCGGAAGGTGAAGAACATCGCGCTTCCGGACAGCCATGTCATTACCGGAACATCGAAGGAAGTATTTGACTATTATGGAATGAACGGCGAGGGAATCGCAAAGACGGCAAAAGAATTTCTTGCATAATGGAAGGATGACAGCGCGCAGCGCGAAACAATCCGTAATCGACTTTTGGCGAGTGAGAAAAACGATCAGCGGCACCCTGGCGGAAGACCTGCCAGGGTGCTGCTTTTACTGTGGTCTGTCCTGCGCGGTGTGTATCATCCGCCGATAGAGTACAAGTGCCAGCACGACACTCAGTACATCTGCCGCAGGCTGCGCGCAGAGGATGCCGGTGTATCCGAAGAGAGCCGAACCGGC